>JAUUZS010000278.1 GCA_030589835.1 Cyclobacteriaceae bacterium | reverse complement strand
TTTGAGGTACAGCCGGATTTAAAACCTCCTAAATTACCCGTTCCTCCCTGGTTTTTTAAATCATAGAAACCTGCGGCCCCAGACCTAAAGGACAATAGGTTTTCACTTCCTATTATGTAATTACACCCATACGTTCGCGTATAGGCCCATTTGATTTCTTCCCGTGTAACCGGATTTATGCGAATTATAGGTTCTCCAGTTATGATATCGTAGGCAGAATCATCCACAATTATTTGTTTGCCATGAAGAATGGGTGGATTGTAATACTCAATTTTCCTATCCCATAAGACTTTTCCATCAGAAGCTCTGTGCGCAATCATGCGTTCTCCGGGTTCCCCGGCGATCATATCGCGTGATGGACGCGTGGCTTGCAATAGTATGTCGAATTCCTTATTGTAGCTCAACCAGCTTCCAAATACCTGGCTTGTATCTTGCCAAATGGTATCGCCTGTTTCAATATTATAAGCTGTAAGCGAAAAATCCCCTTTGATATCGATGCCTCTTCGCGACAGCACATTTCTCATGGAAGCCGGGATCTTGTCGATGGCAAAAACTGCCTTTTCGTTAGAAATGATCGTATTATGAATGAAGCCGTATTTTGATTTTGCTGCCCATTTCATTTTGAGGTCGTGCCGGTCAGCAACAACTAAACTCTGACTCGCACTAAATCCATACTCTTTAAATCCTCCTGTGCGTTCATTTGCGGCTTCAATTAGTTCGACATAGGCATGAATCTCTTCAATGGATTTGAGGCTTTTTTGCACGATGGCCCCGTACTTTACAAATTCTGCCCCTGCAATCAGGTTATTGCCGGAAACGCCCAAATATCCCCATTGATCCCTGCTATGCTGAGGAATTCTTGTCGTCCGGATCAGCTCGCCGGTTTCGATATCAATCATATGACACGTGTAGCCCTGCACCACATATACAAAATCATTGGTGACCACATAGTTTGTCCCACGGGTATTTACACCGGGTAGGTGCTCCTGGTTATAAGCTGTATTAAGCGGATCATCGGAATACGATTCGTTATAGTACATGCCATAAGTTCCCAGTGTCTCAAACTCCGTTTTCCATAATGGGCGCCCTGTATATACATCACGGGCACTGATGCTTTTCATCCCCTGGATAATAAGCTTCCCATCCATAATTTGCTCCGGAGGGCCATGACCGTGTCGAGGCAGTACCTCCATGTTTGATATCCCGCCAAACCAAAGCACTCCAAGTGGGAGTTTCACAAGCTCATCATCAGACTTAATGGTATTGCTGACATCACCATAAAGATGCGTCCATTTTGCTGATCCTTTGGGTGCCCCTTCACGTGAAAGCATTACTTTATCGGAATGCGAACTCATTATTGTTAATCCATCCAATGACGCTGATTTGGCCAAGGATGAAATGCTATTGATTCTTTCTTCACTGCCACCAATCCAAATTTTTCCTCCAAAAGGACGCGTTGAATTGTATATCTTTTCCAGTAAAACTTTTGATACTTCAGGCGAATAATCATCGATACGTTCCACTATGGTCAAAGAAGAAAAGTAAGGCGCTAAATCCAATGTTTCAGGGGTTCCTTGCAGGAAAGCCACTTTACTTGCTTTGAATCCCATTTTATCAAAACTAGTCCGCAGTTTATTCACCTTTTCGTCACCTTCCACAATAGCTATAATCGAAAGAGCGGTTTGCTGAGCCAACGATGCGAGCAGGGCATGATCAGTTACACCATAATACAACGCATAACCGGCATTTATCTTTGTAATATCTATAATCTCTGCTGCTTTTTGTTTTGCATCCTCAGTAATAAAAAATGGCGTGTGCTGTTCCTGTATTTCAACACTGCTATTGGGTTTAGCACCTCCAAAGGAAAGTATTTTACCATCCATTGTTACGGCAAATATTCTACCATTGGCAGCAATTATTCTTCCTACTTCCCCATTAATCTCTTTAGTCCAGGCTATGGTAGCACTGTCACCAACAAGTTGAATGGCTGTAAGGCTATTTCTACCACCGGCATATAATCGGCCCCCTGCCTGAATCAGATCGCCAGTCGCATCAACATCCAGCTTCCAAACGATATCATTGGGATTGTTTGGATCTCTCGCCACAACAGATGCTCCAGAAAAATAGAATAAATCTGTGCTAAGTACGGGGTGTTTTTCCATTAGTTTCGAAACCCGCTCCCCTGCTTTGGTTTCGTAGATAAAGGTATTTTGATCCCGATGATGATTTACCCACCATTTATCCCTGGTGCTGACAAATGCACCTCCACTTTTATTATGCTTATTTATATGGTAATACTTTTGTTCCCCGGTATGTTTATCGAAACATCCTGCTACAGAACGTCCTCCCGGAATAAATAGGTTGTCACCATTTACTGCCATAGTTCCCTGGGGAGCTATTCCTGCAAAGGAATTTGCATTGTGCGGTTGTTTCACGTAATCGGATCCTGTACCATCATTTCTCCATATTTCGTCTCCGCTTTCTGAATCAATTGCATAAATGAACGTTCCCATTGAAGGCCAGATGCTTGCCGCAAAATAGGCTATTCCTTCATCAATCACCACTCCTCCACGTGCAGGCCAGGTGGAGATAAGTCTCTTGTTGCCAAGCATTTTCCGGTCTGATGGGCCACCATTGAATTTCCAGATTAGCTCTCCTTTATTCGCAGATATACAATACAGATGCCCATCATCACTGGTAAAGTATATTTTATTTTCATGATATGAAATTGGTAAACGCACCGGCCCATCCGCATAATATGACCACAACTCTTTCCCGGATTCACTGTCGATCGCAACAACTTTATCCTGATCGTTGAAGCCCATAAATAAGGTATTCCCAACTGCAATTGGTTCGAACACTTTATCAAATTGCATTAAATCGTTGTTCAACGGATCATCCCAAACCTGCTCACGTGCAGAATAATGTTTCGTCCACTGAAGGTAAAGTTGATCTGGCAATTCTTCGATACTTGATGCTGTTCTTCCTGCATCATATCGCCATGTGGGCCAATCTTCTGCAAATGTCAGCTTGGGTATTACAGAAAATATTAACGCCGCTAGTGCAATTCTAAATTTATTATTCATATCTCTTTTCTGGATTGAATTAAATACTTTGTCAAAAATAATGGTTTCGCCTGAATTATTTGTTTCCTAATTCAATAATTCTATCAGCATAAGAAAATGCTTTTTCGTCATGGGTCACCAATAAGACAGTTCCCCCCAACTTTGTATATTCTTTTAGCTTAGTCAAAACGATGGATGCATTTTCATGATCAAGGTTTCCCGTGATTTCATCAGCAAGAATAATTGGAGGATTATAAAGTAAGGCTCGTGCCAAGGCAGTCCTTTGTTTCTCTCCTGCGCTCAATTCTGCAGGAGTATGATGCATCCGTTCTTGCAATCCCAATTCTTTAATTAATCCAATAGCCCGATCCTCCAAATTATTGGAATGATGAGCCAACGATGGCACCTTAATATTTTCGAGAATGGACAGGTAGGGGATTAGATGATATTGTTGAAATACAAATCCGATATTGGCCGCTCTAAAACTTGCCATATCCTCTGAGTTCAATTCATATATATCCTGATCGTTTATAATTATTCGGCCTTCTTGTGGATGCAGTAATCCACCTGCCGTCAGGAGCAATGTTGTTTTTCCACATCCACTGGAGCCCTTTACCACAACAAATTCACCCTTAGAAACAGATATGCTAATATTGTCAAGTGCCTTTACGGTGTTTTTCCCCTTTATATATGTCTTCGTTACTTTTTCTATCTGAATCATATTCATGTTTTATTTGCTTTTAACCCAATGGATATTATTTGTGATTATAAACAATTGTGTATCCACCCAAAACCCACCCCTAACCCCTCCAAGGAGGGGAATGTGATCTTGCAAAGATAATTATCACTTTTAAAGACCGTCTGGTTACTATTAGCTTTTACCCTTTACCTTTTCGCCTTTTTCAATATTAACTTGTCATTCTTCCCTCAATACCTCCGCAGGATCTTGTCTTGCTGCTACGGTAGCGGGTACGTAAGCGGCCATTAAAGCCAATATTGGTGCAAATATCATGGCAAGTATCAGCGCTTGGATATTGAATAATTCCAATGTGAAGTATCCTCCAAAAACACTTCCGGCAGCCAATCCGGCGAAGTGCCCCAGAAAAGCGCCAATCAGGCCAATAATTATTGCCTTTAGCAGAAACAGTTTCATTATTTTCCATTCTTTCACCCCTACTGCCCGAAGTATTCCGATTTCACTTTTTCGCTCCCTCACATTTCCAATAAAAAGAAAGGCAATCCAGATGGCGCTTGCAAAAAGTATGGAAGGCACCAAGATAGATGCAAAGTTCTCCTGCTCTTTCCTAAGGTCTATGCGATGTTTTTTTTCTGCTTCAATCGCTTCCAAGGCCTCTCTTGCTGCCCGGTCCCTGGCTTCGGCCCGCATCAACACCTTGCTCCCTTTTTCCATAACCTGTGTACCGGGGAGTACGCTGTGTACTTCTTCCCTTACCGCAGCAAGACTGTTGCCAGCACAATGACATTTCAAGGCTTGAATTGCATTGATCAGGCCTTCTTTATTCAGGATTTTTTGTGCTTCATCCAAATCGATCCAGAGGGTAATGTCATCTTTATTTCCCCTAGCTTCATTGCATTTGCCCACGGTAAAGGCTTGCCCTTTTAGCTTCACCTGATCGCCGACTTTGAGCTGCATGCTCTTGTGGAGCTCGTAACCCAACACCATGGTGCCTTTGGGAACAGCGACCATCATTGGCTCCTTAGGATTTTTATGCAAAAAAGGAATCTCCCCCCGAATACCGGTAATGATAATCGTTCTGTGTTTTTCAGGCCACATTAATTTTTCCGTCAGACTGGGAAGAAGGTGCCTGATGTATACACTTCGGGAGTTTGCCAAACTATCCACATAGCTTTCAGGCATATGTTTGCCGGCAAAATCCTCGGCATACAGGTCCATAAGGTTTTGATCTTTTGGCAGTATCAATAAATTAAATCCAAGCTTTTTAGTGATTTTCCTGTAATCATCCTGCAATACAGCCAACCTTTCATGGGTTTCCTTTTCTTTTTCGGATATTAATTTATCGCTGTTTATATCGTGAATATTCAGCATTGTCAACGCGCCTGTCACCGATGCCACAGCAAAAACCACGGATAACAATCCGAGAAGAAAATTCAGTTTTCTTCTTTTGATCTCTTTTATAACGAGTAAGCTTATTTTCATGGGTTTATATTTTGTAGAAACGTGCAATGAGTTGGTAATAATCAAATTCCTTTGGTTTCGATATTAATCTCAGGCAGGCCTGATCGTTTGCTTATTTCCAATTCGGATTTTAGAACAATCCTTACCTTCTTTTCAGAATATATGAGGCAGTTGCCATCACAATTATAAGAAGGGCCATGGCAAAAAGAGAGTTTCTCAAGAGAGGACTTATGGCGGTTTTCCCTTCTTCTACCACGGTGGCTTTTAATACATCCTTAATATCGCTGTTTGATGCCTTTTTTTCCTCATAAATATATGGGACAATTTCGGGTTCTTTAACTGGCTCAGCAACCAATACTTCTTCAACTTTTGCTTTTTCAATTTCATCAACCACTTCAGGTTTTTCATCGATCTCTTCTTCATCAGACAAAAAACTTGAGAGACCTGTTATATCAGGGACCTCCTCCATTTTAATCCATGAGCTATCTCCAATTATAGTATTCCAATCTGCTTTAAGTAAAAGATCTGTGCCCGGATTGTCATCTTTGATGGTGCATGAACACCAACCGATTATCGTGCTACAGGCCGTTTCTATATTTTTAGGTTTTATCCCGTTTCCCACCAGTGCATACAAAGCCCGGCCTTGTCCGAATATCGGAAAAGCAATCGGAATATTTTGAAACAGTTTTAAATCTGCCTCGGTGCCCAATAGTATATTTATAAAAATCTGCTCAGCCGGATCATTACGATCTATTTGAACAAGCGAAAAATCAACTCCTGTATTTATGATTTTAATATCCAAAGGATTTCCCGCTACATCCGTAGCTGTTTCAGAAAGCTTCAAACTCTTCGACAATCGTTGCAACTCGTCTTTTAATATCTTAAGCTGTTTCGCATCCTTTTCGGCATTGC
>JAUUZS010000428.1 GCA_030589835.1 Cyclobacteriaceae bacterium | reverse complement strand
GGTATTAGGCAAGTTGAGCTTAGCAAAAAGGCGCAAAAAGATAAATCGTTCAATTCGATGACTTTATGGACAGGCTCTAGTTAGTACACGGAATTGATCAGATTGCCGAGTTCGATGTGTAAACCTCCGTAAATCTATTTTTTTTACCTCTTATCATGATTATTTGGTTCTTGCCCAATCAGGTACGGGAATTAAGATTTGAATTTATTACATTTATTAAATTATTATTTTATTAACTACAAAAACTTATTTACAATGAAAAAAATGAGACTAACCATTCTTACTTGTTTTGTTGCTTTGGCGGCCTTGACCTATAATATTGATGTTGAAGCCCAAGATGCAAAACCCAGAAAAAGCCCTAAAGCGTCTGTATCACAAACCATTGGAGCCGGTACAGATATTACGATTCATTATAGCAGGCCTGGAGTGAAGGGAAGGACAATTTGGGGGGACATGGTGCCTTACGGGATGTATCCTGGAAATAAATATTCCAAAGAAAAGCCATTTCCATGGAGAGCAGGTGCAAATGAAAACACGACCATTACTTTTAATCATGATTTGCTCATTGAAGGGGAAAAGATTCCTGCCGGCAAATACGGGGTTCATATGATCGTTTCTGAAAAAAGCGTTAAAATAATGTTCAATAAAAAGAATGATGGATGGGGAAGTTATGCATATAATGCCGATGAGGATATGCTGACCGTTAAGGTGACCCCGGTCAAAGACGAGCATATGGAGTGGCTCGAATTTGGTTTTAGTGAACTGTCAGACAACGGAGCGACTGCTTACTTGAGGTGGGGAAAATTGAAAATCCCGTTTAAAGTTCAATTGGCGAACTAGATGCTGTCTATAAGGTCTGTCTATAAAGTCTGATTTTTGCGTAATAGCGATCGGCGAGGTGGGATGATCCTCAACATGATCATTTCATAAAATTTGACAGTTTCCGTTCAGGTATTAAGTAGAGCCTGTCCATAAAGTCATCGAATTGAAATATTCATCTTTTTGCGCCTTTTTGCCTTTTTCAATTTGCCTAATACCCAGGCATTTGCTGCATTGAGAAAGCCAAAAATCCATCAAAAATCTAAACCTTTCAAAAATCAAGCACTTTATGGACAGACTCTAAGTAAAAATAAAATGGTGTTCTTAGAAAATAAAATTTAAGGGCACCATTTTTTATTTCACTCACTTGCTGAATCAAAATTCAGATGTGAAATGGAATTCTACATCGGGGAAATTTTCCTGAACCATAAGCAACCATTGCTTGGTCTCGGCCATAAATACTAGCTTGCCATCTTTATCTTTCGCAATATGGCGGTATTTTGATTTAATAAACTCCTCGAGTTTTTTTTTGTCGTCACTGGAAAACCAACAGGCCTTAAACAAATTCATTTGTCTAAATCGGCATGTAGCACCATATTCTTGCTTAAGTCTATGTTGAATCACTTCAAACTGTAGCTGCCCAACGGTACCCACTACTTTGCGGGCTCCCAATTCAAAGGTAAACAACTGCGCAACACCTTCATCCATTAATTGTGACAGGCCTTTATTGAGTTGCTTGCTCTTCATGGCATCAAGGTTCTCAACTTCCCTGAAAAGTTCAGGTGAAAAACTTGGAATTCCTTTGTAGGTCTCGCTTGAACCTTCGGTCAGCGTATCACCAATTTTCAAATTTCCGGTATCATACAAACCAATAATATCACCGGGGAAGGCCTCATCAATGGTTTCCTTGTTTTGGGCCATAAAGGCTGTGGCATTGGAAAATCTAATATTTTTTTGATGGCGTACATGAAAATAATTTTTCTTTCTTTCGAACATTCCTGAGCATACCCGCAAAAATGCAATCCTGTTTCTGTGCTTTGGATCCATATTGGCATGGATTTTAAAGATAAATCCACTGAATTTGTTTTCTTCAGGGAATATTTCGCGGAGTTCAGTATGCCTGGGCTTTGGAGTAGGCGCAATATTTATAAAGCAATCCAGTAGCTCCTGAACGCCAAAATTATTGACGGCACTACCGAAAAATACCGGAGCAAGTTTGCCCTCCAGATAGTCATTAACTTCAAAATCAGGATAAATTCCTTCTATAAGCTCGACATCTTCACGCAACTGGGCGGCGTCATTTTCACCAATATATTGATCGAGTATTTCTGATGCGATATCATCAATTTCCACAAAATCATCTTTATCAATTTGTGTTTTGCTACCGGCGAAAAGAATGAGTTTTTTGTTGTATAAACTGTACACCCCCTTAAAACTTTTGCCCATCCCGATAGGCCAACTCAAGGGCCTTACTTTTATGGAAAGTTTTTGTTCGATTTCATCTAGCAATTCATATGGATCCTGGCCTTCACGGTCTAGTTTGTTTATAAATGAAATAACCGGTGTATTTCTCATTCTACACACCTCCATGAGTTTTTCTGTCTGAATCTCCACACCCTTTACGCAATCGATAATCATCACCACACTATCTACCGCCGTAAGGGTACGGTAGGTGTCTTCTGCAAAATCCTGGTGACCGGGCGTGTCCAGCAGATTTATTTTGTGTCCCTTGTAATCAAACCCCATGACTGAAGTAGAAACAGAAATTCCTCTTTGTTTTTCTATTTCCATAAAATCAGATGCGGCATGCTGGGTAACCTTATTGGATTTTACGGCACCAGCTTTTTGAATGGCACCACCGAAAAGCAATAATTTTTCCGTGAGTGTTGTTTTGCCTGCGTCAGGGTGGCTAATAATGCCAAATGTTTTTCTCTTTTGTATCTCCTCTACTATACTCATTCCATCAGAATTTCAAAATTTCCGCAAAGATAGTCAAAAGAATTACATATTCAGTTTGAGTTGTAAAAACTAAAAACCAAAAAGTTAAAATTTTCTGATAGTGTCCATGGGGCACTAACACGCTTGAAAAGGGCACTTTTTACTGAGATTTATTTATTAAACTTCAAAAGTTGAGGGTAGTATTTCAGGAAGACTAATATTTTGTGCAAATTAGGGTTTGATTTTTATCCACTCAATAATATATTTATGGAATCCACAAACAGGAGAAATTTTTTGAAAACTGGAGGAGCAGCTATTGCGACAGTCGTTTCAGCGCCTATATTGGCACATGCTCCAAAACGAAAGCGTACCAAAAAAATACCTAATAAGCTCACCATTCTCATGCAGGGAGATTCCATTACGGATGCAGGAAGGGATAAAGCAAAATATTATGCAAACGATGCCGCAGGTATGGGAAGAGGGTATGTGTATCAAATCGTTTCTGATGTGTTAGGATCTCAACCGGAGGCGAAGTTGCGTTTTTATAATCGCGGTATCAGTGGACATAAAGTATTCCAGCTGGCAAACAGATGGGAAGATGATTGTTTGCAATTGAAGCCAGATGTGTTGAGTGTCCTGATCGGGGTTAACGACTTTTGGCACTCACTCAACAATTATAAGGGTACGGTCGCGGTTTATGAGGCTGATTTCAGAAAGCTGTTGGATCGGACCTTAACTGCTTTGCCAAACGTAAAACTGATCATTGGAGAGCCCTTTGCTGTAAAAGGGGGAAAAGCTATAGATAAAAGATGGTTTCCCGATTTTCCTGAATATCAGGTGGCAGCAGCCAAAATAGCAAAGGAGTACAAAGCCCAATTTATTCCTTATCAGAAAATTTTTGACGATGCGCTTAATATCGCCCCTGTTTCGTATTGGTGCCCTGATGGGGTTCACCCATCAATGGCGGGAGGATATCTGATGAAGGAGGCATGGATTAAGGCTTTTGAAAATCTGTATTAGATTTTATCCATCACTTTTGTGAAAAGATGATGCTGATCCTTGTGGATCATATTTTATGGAAATTACTATATGCGAGGTAATTGCCTTGATGTTCATCTTTGGTTCCGCTTTTGATCCTTGTTTTTTGACAATACGTGAGAAATACTGGTAAATGGGAAGTTTCCCCATAAAAATCGAATCCAACGTAAAAGTTTTATGTGTACTGCATAATAATTAAACCAAGTCAGCATGGAAGGAATAGCGTTTAGGCAGCAGTATTTAGATTTTAGTGAGGGGATGATTTTTGGTGTGATGCTAATTCTGGCCATTATCAATCTTGTGTATTACTTTATTCATCATGATAAATCCTATATTATTTATTCGGTTTACATCTTCATCCTCATCTATTATGAGGCATCAACATTTCAATATATCGATGAAACTTCGTTTGGTAATTTTTCTGTTTTATACTTTATTTTAGAGAATGTTTCTTTGCATTTATCACTATTTTTTTATCTGATTTTTCTCAAAAGCTTTATTAACATCAAATCAAGATTTCTTAGGTGGAATAAAATAGTCAATTATCTGATTGTGGGATTACTTATTAACATCGTAATTTCATCTGGAATTATTTTTTATTTTCAGAGGCAGGAAATGGCGATTATAGAGCGGAGTATCTT
>JAUUZS010000500.1 GCA_030589835.1 Cyclobacteriaceae bacterium | reverse complement strand
TACTTTCAACTGATCAATCGCAGCCGGTCTGTAAATATCACAAGCGGCCAACAAAACGTGCCTTCCCTGTTTTTTCAATGAGCTGGCAAGTTTGCCGGCGAAGGTCGTTTTACCTGAACCCTGAAGGCCTGAAATCAAAATAACAGCCGGATCACCGCTTACATCTATATCGACTTTCGCTCCGCCCATAAGCTCGGCAAGTCTTTCCTCTGTTATTTTTACCAACAGTTGACCTGGAGACACTGAAATAAGTACGTCTCGCCCCAAGGCATCTTCCTTGATCCTGTCGGTAACTTCCTTAGCAACCTTGTAATTCACATCCGCATCAATCAATGCCTTGCGGATTTCTTTTACAGTCTTGGCTACATTTATTTCTGATATTCTTCCCTGCCCTTTTAGGGTCTTAAATGCCAGGTCTAACTTAGTGCTTAAATTGTCGAACATATATATAAAATTTTTGCAAAAATAATAGAAATATATTTATCGTTTGGAATTATTATAATGTAAGTCAGGGAAATCGCTTTTAACATTCGTAATTTATAATTTGGGTGCCCGGGCTGGCTGTCGCTACTCGCCTGCTTCCCGCAAACCCACTTCGGGCTCAAACAGACCGCTCCATCCTTGGCACATGTAGCCTTGGCGAAGTGGTCCTTGGCACAACATCCGCTTCCAAACAAACATCCAATGTATCCCAGATATCCAATGCTTAGCCAAACCATTGCAAAAGCAGATATAAAGCATCAATTTTCCATGGCTGAATTAGTTGCGAATCACAGGCAGATACAGGAATACGCGCCTGTCCGGCGAGGCAGGAATCCGGCCATACATTCGCAAATCATTCGCGCATTCGTGGCATTAAAGGTTTAAAATCGATCCCCCTGCTGTTGTTATTCCTTGTAGCTCCAAAGCAATTCCAATGTCATACCGCCTATTTTACTCAAATCCACATAGGCAAATCTACCGGAACCTTTCTTCCCTTTTTCTCCCCAGCCTCCCGACATGGAAACTTTATATCCTTTCTGCTCAAAAAAATCAATCGCTTTGTCCATATCTTTCACGGCAAATCCAAAATGTTGAATGCCTTCTCCGTGCATGCGAATATGATCTGCATAAACAGTAGGGGGTTTTAGTGGAATAATCCACTCATACACAATAGTCCCGTGCCGCTGCCAGCCAAGCTTCATATCAAAGTCAGCCGATTTTCCAAAATACTCTTTATCTCTCACCGGCCCATGCGTGATTTCCAGTTCGGGCAAACCCGCAGAA
Organism: Cyclobacteriaceae bacterium; assembly: GCA_030589835.1. Next base: position 2,441 of record JAUUZS010000500.1, on the reverse strand, counting down.
ACCCAAAAGCTCGAAACAGGTACTTCATCCTCAATGGCAAAGGCATACTGATTGAATCTCATATTTTGCTGATTTTTGCCGGCATACGAACTATTCCCGATTCTTTCATCAATCACAAAACCCAAATAATATTTTCCCTTTTCTTTGGTATCCATGATGGTATATTTCAGATCTCCGGTTTTGGTTTGCAGGGTGTACGTAGCAATTTTTCCAATATTTGCCCGCGCCAGTTGTTGGGTCAGTTCATGAAGCTGCTCCTCATTTTTCACTTTATGGATCAAAGCCACAGCACCTTCTCCATTTTTATTGAGATATCTGGAAAATATCGTTTCACCGCTTAAGGGTTGAATCCACAAAGCTTTTGCGCCTCCCAAATGAGCAAAAGATGCTTTTATCTTACCTTTATCATCCTTCAGCCCGTGACTGATCAACTTCACCTTTTTCAAATTTTCTATCTCCGTAAAACCAATTTCAACCCATCCCTTCTTCACGGATTTGAGATCTTTCACAACCCACAATATCTGATCTACTTCCTGATAGACAGGATTTGTTTGAGCTTCCAAAATTTGACTTGAACACATTAGAAAAAATATAACACTACCAATAAAGAGCTTTTTCATATTTTAAAAGTTTAGTTACTAAAATAAAAGTCCATCATTAAAAACAGTTTGATTAATGCAGGCCATCTTAAACATACTCATTATAAAATAAAGTACCTGTTCGGAATTCCGGGTAGTATAAAGATACAAAATGAACCGATTAGAAGGTGTTGATAATCCATGAAAGATAATTATCTCCGCCTCTTCACTACATCTCTATTCCTTCTTTTTTACCAACTGATCGAATATAATCGGCAGCTAGTTTATACTCTTCTGCAGTATTCAAATGCTCCATCATCAATGGAATATCCTTTAGCTTACCCAATTCCCTTAAAAATGTAGTATAGTCCATTTTCCCAAGGCCTGGTCTGCATTCAGTAAGTTGAGGGGTGTAGATATCTTCTCTCAGTATAATATCCTTTCCATGGCAACTTCGTATATGCGGACCTAACTTTTTAAAACACTCCTTTATCATCGCACCGCTCTTAAAAAATAATTGAGGACTGACAATCAAATTCATCGGATCTAAATGAACCCCAAACTGCTTACGGTCTATTGCTTTTAAAAGTCTCAAATAATTATCAGCAGAATCAGGATAAGCCCAGGGCATTGGCTCCAGGGCAAAAAATGTGCGCGCCGGCTTCACTTCATCAATTATTTTACGAGTAGTTTCAACAATTTCATCAAAAGTTTCCTTTGTCAAATTATCCTTGTGCGGTCCTGCCCAGTGCTTTGGATTTTTAGATCCACTTACATTTACGCAGCAATTGGCGCCAATAGAATCTGCTAAAGAAAGCGCCTCAACAGTTTTTTCAATAGCTTCTTTGCGTACTTGTTCATCCGGACTAATTAAATTAACCCAAACGCCAACTTCAGAAATAATAATATCTGCTTTTTTAGAAGCCTGCTTGTACGCCTTGATCTCATCATAAGATGAGCCTGGCTTTAAAGGACAATATGCAGCACGATAATTTTGCTTTTTCAGCGCAGCAATCCAGGTGTCAGGAGAATCAAATTTTTCAAACAAGGGTCCACCAAGCCGGATGTAAGTCTTATTTGCTAAAGGCTGGGAAATTGATGGTGATATACCAATAAATGTGGCCGCCTTAATTGCATTTTTATTAAATGTCCTGCGTTTCATTTGAATGTTTCTTTGTCAACTTATACTATTTCATAATTAGCCTAAAGTAATGTGCGAAAAGGACAAAGTCAAATCCTGCAAAGAAGTATCAAAAATCACCGCCTTGCCGACGTGTATAACTTCACTCTATAGCTATATATCATAAAAAAGCATCATTTTCCCCATCCTACCGGCCAGGCAGGCATGAACTCGCTATTCGACAATGAATGATTTATCCTCAAAAAAAACAATGAATTATTCATTAAGATAGTTTTTTAACCTACCTTTATTGACCCAAACCAACCGGTTACTTTTTTTTACTTAAAACGAAATTACTTTTTATAATTACCCAATAAACACTGTTATTTCTTAACAAATTATCAATTATGGAAAAATCATCTGATGACTATCACATTAGCTTTTTTAAACCAACAACACCTCAGGCCTTAGCCAATAGAAATCTGATTCTTTGGTTGGCGTCAATTTGGTTTGTTTCAATTTTCGGGTTTCAATTTTTACTTTGGGCTTTAGAAAAGCCCACGCCTGAGCCTGCGTATATAACTTTCGAAAATGTTTGGAAGAATGTAGAAAGCGGTTCTCCAAGTGTTGGCGAATTACAGGAATTCGGACAGGTAAGCCTTTCCGTTTTAGGAAAAATAGCTATTTCTCCCGATGACCGGGTTGCACTGGATAATGCCTTGAGCTGGTCAATTTATCAACTT
>JAUUZS010000192.1 GCA_030589835.1 Cyclobacteriaceae bacterium | reverse complement strand
TTGAGAAAGGCAAAAAGGCGCAAAAAGATGAATATTTCAGTTCGATGACTTTATAGACAGACTCTAATTGCCCAATGCATTCTTGGTTACCCAAAAACGCCACCCAACAATAGCCTTGTCCTTAATTGTTAATTTGCTAAGGTCTTTATGCTTATAGCTTGGCAGAATGACCTTATTAACTTTGGCAAGAACCCTGAATATACTTAGTGTCATTGTTTTTTTAGAATATGAATTTTGAAAGCACGAAAGATCATAAAAATCAACACGCTATCAAAATTTCTATCTATTTTGAATAAATTTTTTATACGTTTCAATAGATGTTTAGTTACAACATGGAAAAGATGAGTTCAGTTACAGAGCGAAGGAATTTTATTAAAAAGAGTTCGCTGTTCATGGCATCCTTGCCAATATTAAATTTTCAGCTAAATTCCGCTTCCAATACAAAAAATCAAATATGCATTTTTTCGAAGCACTTGCACTGGCTTGATTTTAAGGCTGTCGGCAAATTTGCCAGGCAGCTTGGTTTTGACGGAGTTGACTTGACGGTAAGAAAAGGAGGGCATGTGCCACCGGATAGGGTTGAGGAACTGCTGCCCAAAGCTGTTCAGGAAATCAAGGCAGCAGGAGTAGATGTCCCGATGATGGCAACGGACATTAATGATGCTGATGATCCGCTGACGGAAATGGTGCTGAAGACCGCATCGGAATGCGGCATCAAATATTACAGGATGGCGTACTATCGGTATGACTCGAAACTGGAAATTGCTGACAATCTGCTTTTATTCAGAAATAAAATGGAGCGGCTTTCTATTTTGAATGCGAAGTATAACATTCATGGTGCTTATCAAAATCATGCAGGAAATTATGTTGGGGCATCGATTTGGGATTTGTGGTATTTGCTCGAAGGTTTAGATCCCAGGTTTATAGGAAGCCAGTTTGATCCAAGACATGCCATGGTGGAAGGAGGGAAGTCCTGGCCGGTCGACATGAAGTTGATTCATCAATTTATCAGTTGTACTGTGATAAAGGATTTTGTGTGGGAAAAGAAAGATAAATGGCAGGTAAAAAACGTGCCTTTGGGAGATGGGATGGTAGATTTTGAGCAATTCTTCTTGCTGTACCACAATTTTGGATTGTCGGGGCCCCTTTCATTGCATATTGAATATCCGATGTTTCCTGGGCCGGAAAAGCAATTTACCGTAAAAGAAAAAAATGAGATGGCAGCAAAAGTTATGAAAAGGGAAATGGCCTTTCTTAAACAGCAATTTTCCAAAGCAGGCCTGGAACAAAGATAAAGAACTATACCATATCATGATTATCGTCCTACTGAAAAAAACCGGTCGCTTACCGATTAGTTGAGGTCATTTACCGATTTGATCTGATTTTTGTGATCTGGCACGGCTACTTTTACCTTATCATTAAATTATAAAACTATGGCACCATATATTAGAGACAAACGACATTTGGTAGGGCTGATTTTCGTATTTATAGGATTGGTTCTGATTATTGACAACATCAAGATTATGCCTGATTTTATTCCATGGTGGATATGGACCTGGCAGTTTTTCTTAATTACACTTGGTGTATTTGTGTTATTGACTTCAGATAAAATCGGACCGGGAATAGCATTGATCAGCATTGGGAGTGTTTTTCTGCTATCAGATATACTACCTAATATGTGGCCGGGATTTTTCGATTTGTTTGCTGATAACACCAATTTTTTCTGGTACCTGGTATTGATCGTAATCGGAACCTCCTTATTATTAAAAGGAAAAATGGGAAAAATAGGATGGGAAAACACAGGTAAGGGGCATTCGAGAAGACCTGGAGCAAAATCTGATAATCCACATGCACCGAAGGATAGCAGCACCTTCACATTCTCAAATGGAGATCAGGATTATATAGACGAAGTAGCCATTTTTGGCGGAGGGAAGAAAATGGTCACCTCAGAGAATTTTAAGGGAGGAAAAGTTACCTGTATATTTGGTGGCATGGAGATCATACTCACCCAATCAAAATTAGCCGATGGCATTATTGAGCTTGAGGTATTTGCGATGTTTGGCGGGTGGACCCTGATTGTGCCCCCAACATGGCAAATAAAGAGCGAAGTAGTGGCTGTATTTGGCGGTACCTCAGATAAGAGAATGATTGGCCCGGAACATGTAAGAGACAATACACAACAACTTGTCGTGAAGGGATTGGTGATGTTTGGAGGAGGTGAGATCAAATCTTATTAATTCCTTAGAGCTAATATCATGATTCACCCTATTGCCAACAGTCGGCGTAACCTGATACTGTATGCCACATTCTGGACCCTGATTGCGTTGATACATGGTTTTTCCCTGTATAACTTTTACAACGCATCCATTTATCTGACCCTGGTCGATAGTATATTGTTTAACCTGCTTTATGCATTAATTGGTATTGGGCTTTGGTTTGCTGTGAAATTCAGCCAGATGGAAACCAATAATGTTGGGAACCTGATATTAAATCACGTATCCGCCTTTTCTATTACTATTGTTGTGTTATTGCTGTTTGGGTATTACAGCATGATTTCGATTCCGGTTTTAAATGAAGGATATAAGGAGTTTTTTAACCTCACACTCATGTGGCGGGTGATTATCGGAATCCTGGAATACATCCTGATTGTGCTGGTGTACTACCTGATTATGTATTATACCAATTTCCTGGAAAAAATCACCGTAGAATCCGGCCTCAAAACAAACATAAAGGTAGCTGAGCTTAATGCACTTAAGAGCCAGATCAATCCACATTTTTTGTTTAATAGCCTGAATTCCATTAGTGCGTTAACGGTGACCGAATCAAACAAGGCACAGGAAATGGTGTTGAAATTATCCGAATTTTTGAGGTTCTCTATTGCCGAAAAGCCCGACACAATGCGAAAATTCTCCGAAGAGATAGATAATATATCCTTATACCTCGATATTGAAAAAGTACGTTTTGGGGATCGCTTAATTATTAAAAAAGACATAGCGAAAAAATGTTTTAATGCTTCCATTCCATCGTTGATCCTTCAGCCAATTGTCGAAAATGCTATAAAACATGGATTGAGCGAATCTCTTGATAATGTAGAAATCCGTATCACAGCTGATTGTTTTCAGGGATTTCTAAAAGTACAAGTAGAAAATGATATTGACGATAGCCTTAAAAAAACAATACCCGGAAATGGAATTGGCTTGCAAAATATACGACAAAGACTGAAATTGACTTTTGGTAGAGAAGATTTGATTTCTGTCGGAAAAGAAAATGGCAAATTTTTAGCAACGATAACCTTTCCTCAAAACGGAATGCATGATACGAGTTATACTAATTGACGATGAGCCTCTGGCGAGGTCTTTACTTAAAAAATTTCTGGGCGAGTTTCAGGAAGTAGAGATTGTCGGAGTATATGAAAATGGATTTGAAGGCTTGAAAGGGATAACAGAACTGAATCCGGATCTGATTTTTTTAGATATTCAAATGCCAAAGCTTAATGGTTTTGAAATGCTTGAGCTATTGGATGAAATCCCACATACGATTTTTATTACTGCCTATGACAACTATGCGGTAAAAGCGTTTGAAAGAAGCGCAGTTGATTATTTGCTAAAGCCGTATTCCAAAGAGCGGCTAACTACAGCATTCAATAAAGCTAAAGAATTGATTGACAACAAGGAAAAAGCAAATAATGTAATGGTGGCAATTGAGGAGCATCGGGTGCAAATTGATACCATAGATCGAATCGCTGTAAAAACTGGTTCAAAAATAAAAATCATTTATATTCAGGATGTAGAGTATTTAGAATCCCAGGACGATTATGTGATGATCTATACCGCTGATGGTAAATACCTGAAGCAAAAAACAATGAAATTTTTTGAAAATCATTTACCTAAACAATCCTTCGTAAGGGTACATCGCTCCTATACGGTTCGCGTTGATTTTGTTGAGCAAATCGAATTGTATGAAAAAGAAGGGTATATTATTAAGCTAAAAAACAATAAGACGATTCCTGTAAGCAAATCAGGATACCACCGACTGCGTGAAAGCCTAAACTTCTGACTTCCGACATAAGTCGCTTCCACGTCATATCTGCAATGAATTATTCGTAGGCGTTCAAATACGCGGCAATTGTCTCCTTAATGTCAATTGTGTAAGAATCAATGCGATATTTTTAATCTCTATGGCATTGAAAAAGGTTTCGATTATCATTCCTACATTGAATGATGAAAAAATACTTCCTGAATTGTTTAGTAACCTTGAGCAGCTGGTTCCTTTGCCCTTTGAGATTATCTTTGTCGATGGGTCTAGCAAAGATGAGACGGCCTGTATGATTGAGGAAAAAGGGTATAAGCTTATACGGGTAATTGGGAAGTCCCGGGCATTACAGCTAAACGAAGGCGCATATCATGCAAACGGGGAATTGATTGTTTTTTTGCATGCCGACACGAAAGTACCATCGAATTTGGTAGGCATTGTTTCTGAAACGTTGAATAATAAAAAAATAACCCTTGCAGGTTTTACCAATGTTAAAAAAGGAGCGGGAAAAATAAAAAAATCCCTTATCCTGCAATATAACCTGAAAGCGCTTCTGGGTTCATTTATTTATAACCCCATACGATGTATGTGTTATGGATTCAGGGTGCTTTTCTGGGATCAGGCTATGTTTTGCAGAAAATCAGATTTTAATAAAACAGGAGGATTCAATCATGAATTGCCAGTCCTGGAAAATGCAGACTTATGTCTAAGGATCAACAGGTTGGGGAGAATAAAGCAGCTAAAAGAACGAGTATATTCGTCTGCCGGAAGAATGGCTGCCCCCGGTTTGTTTCATGCATATTCGCGGTATTTGAAGATATATTTTTTCTGGAAATTAGGAGCCTCTCCATTGTGGTTAAAAGCACAAGAAGAAGATATGTACTGATATGTTAAATATTGATATTCCTGATATAGTTGATGTTGGCGATGACAAATGCAAATACGGCAATAATAATTCCATACATAAATATGTTGTAGGACCATCTCAGGAATCTATATTTTTTGCCAAGCACTTTTCCAAGGAAATAGATGTCGTCTATTAGGCTTGAATACAAATAATTGGAATCGTTCATCATCTCTACCATTCCCCATTTGTAATCATTGCGGTTCATACCATGGAAGTTTCCAAAGAACAAAAGATTTGTATTTTTTTCCTCAATATCTTTCCTGGTAAATTTTCCTTTAGTCACATTAGGACGTAAAGCCATAATGGCAAAAACTATGGTCACGACATTGATGGTTAAGATCATGTATGTAGGGATGACCAGGTGATCATGATTGTCAAGTGATTTTATCAGCCCGCTAATGATAATGGAAATAATTATGGAATTGACAGAAATGAGTATGTTGGCCTTATTATCGGCCATAGCACTCAATTGAAGGTGATTTCTGGAAGTAAGACGAAACATGGTTTCTATACCCCGGTCCGGCCTGCCTTCTACTTTTTTCAATTTCTTTTTCAGCTCCTTGATTTTTTCAGGGTCGAGATGCAGATCTTTGCCTATGGCCTCATCCTGCATGCGTCCTAGCTTCTTGAGCATCTTATACTGTGAGTCTATGTTTTTATCCACTTTTGGGACAAGAACAGACTTGCCATATTCGGTATAATATTTATGCGATTTCAAGAATTTGAGGTTTTCCTCAAACCAATCAGCATCATCCATTTTTTTACCGGTGGTGAGTTCCAGTTCACTTTTTAAGAGAAGCAAGTGATCGAAATATGATTTTTTTGATAGGTGAAAAAAATCCGCATCATTCAGCACGCGTTCGGTCAATGTTTCAGGTTCTAGCTCAAGTCTGGTAGAATTAATCCCGGAAACAATCTTCTCGGTTTTATCTTTATCATAATTGTTTTGAGCTAAAAATTCTTTGGCAATTTCTATACTTTTCTCCTCATGATTGTCATATCCAAATTTAAAACCTGTGTCATGGAACCAAGCTGAAAGCAATAGGATTTCCTTTTCTTCTTCCGTAAGATTGACGTAAGCCCCTATTTTATCGGCTGCTTTTACCACCTCCCTGGTATGATTGAGGTTATGATAAACCATCGATTCAGGAAGTGATAGAAGAATGTCAGTTACTGCCTTTTCTGCTTTGACTAAAATAGTCGGGAAATCTTCCATTAAATTTTAGGATTAATAATAATAAAGTTGAATATAAAAATAAATTATGAGCCAATGCAAGTTAAATAGAATTAAAAGAAGAAGCCCAATCGAAGATATAAGGCATCTTCATCAAGTGTTGATCTTGAATAATCAAGTCCAAATGAAATTTTATTTAACGGTGCCAACCAAATGCCACCACCCCATGCCCGATGCATTTTGTTGGATGTGCCACTAGCGGTCGATGGATCATCTTTCATCCATACTCTTCCGAAATCATGAAAAAGGACCATGCCAAATGAGGTAGGAATGATCAGGTTGTTGATATTAAATAGTTTAATTCTTAAATCAGTGTTTTGATAGAATAAGTGACTACCATAAAATCTGAATTTACGCGCTCCACGAAAGGTATTGCTTCCTCCGCTTTTCGCTGCCTGATAAAACTCAAAATCACTATTGGTATACGTGCCCCCAGCTCGCAAGGCGAGGGTAGTTTTAAGAAACCTCCCAAACGTATAATAATAAGAAAGGTCTGTGCGTAAGCGCTGATAGTTAACATCGACCTCTTTGTCGTCGACATCTTCAAGGCCAATCATAAATATGTTCCATTTTAATCCTTCAAGAGGAAAGTAGGTGCTGTTGGTATTGTCAAAAGTATAGGAGCCGTAAAGTGCCATATAATGCCGGTGTACATCCATAAGTTGATACTCAAGTGATTTGGCATACGTAATAATAAATCGATCCTGGTCGCCATTCAAGTTATTTAGGCTCGATTTCACGTTCACCGACTGATAACCACCTCCTATCAAAAAATGATGTAGCTCATTTTTTGATTTCCGTTCAAATTCAGGATAAAAAATATACTGAACATATCTGGAACTATAATACCTTGAATCCAGCTCAAATTTTTCCTTATCAAATGTGGTCTCATTTCCATATCCATAAAAATAATCTGTATAGCTGGGGGCAAAAATATTTGCATTGAGAATAAAATCCCATTTACCTATCATTTCAGTAAATGTCCCTGAATAGGATAAATCGTACGATTTGGAATGAGGGGCGATATCCGCCATGATTATATGTTTAGATTTAAACGGGTCCTTTCTAAATCCTTGTCTTTTAAATATTACTCCTGCCCCGATAAAGATGCCGTCATCAGGATTGTACCCGGGATAGATTATTGGCTTCGGGAGGCTATATCTAAATTGTTTGCGATTATAATCATTGATCAAGGGATCCTTGTCGGTGGTCAAATCTTTTATTTCTCCCGTTTGAGATAGGGTTGTATTTGATTTATTATCATATAAAATGGTTTGTTTTCTCAATCCCGATACCTTGGAATGATCTGTGATGACGTCCTTTCCCTTACCGCCAATAATTCTTACTTTTATGCTTTGTGAAACCTCACCGGCGACATCAAATTTATCCTCTCCGTTCATGCCATAAAGCCGGATTTCTGAAGTTTCCGAACTAAGAAAAATCCTTTCATACATCT
>JAUUZS010000467.1 GCA_030589835.1 Cyclobacteriaceae bacterium | reverse complement strand
CTATTGGGAAGTAGGGCGAGCGCATGATATGTACCAAAATGGGGCATACTGGGCTACACCAACCGGTTGGTTTGTGTATGCACTCGACCTTGTCGATGCAGAGCTGGCGAATCAAACGGTTGCTGATATGGCGGATCACTTTCGCGAATTTGGTGCTTGCGAGTGGATTTTCGATGAGCAAATTAAGTTACCTGACTATCTTGCAAGCGCATCGCTTCCTTTGGCTGGAATTCACGCCATGATGGACCGTAGAAAGAAAAACGGCAATTAGAAGATGGATTGTCTTGGTAAGTCTGGTGATTTCAGTAAAAATGAGCACCTTAGTATTTTAATTATAACCCCCTATTTTATACCTGAATTTTATGAAGAAAATTTATTCCCTATTTTTCGCATTGCTTTTTATTATTCTATCCTGTGATTCTAAAAAAAGAACTGACTCAACTTCAGAAAAACCACAATGGGTGAGCTTGTTTAACGGCGAAAACCTGGACGGTTGGACGATGAAAATTGCTGGGTTTGAATTGGGAGAGAATTATGGCAATACGTTTCGTGTAGAAGATGGACTATTAAGTGTGCGCTATGATCAGTACGATAGTTTTAACAACCGGTTTGGGGCTTTGTATTATGATAAAATGTTTTCGGACTATCGCTTAAAGGTGGAATATCGCTTTGTCGGGGAAACTGCAGTAGGCGCTCCAAGCTGGGGGTTTCGTGATAGTGGCGTCCAATATCATGGTCAGGATCCAAAAACCATTGGAATTGACCAATCTTTTCCGGTTTGCCTGGAATACAATCTTCACGGAGGAAATGGAACGGACGATCGGCCTGTTGGTGAGATCTGTGCCAACGGAATTGCTATTGAAATTGGCAGTGTTAAAATTGATGCATATTGCACTCCCGCAACCATTAGCCATACTTTTCACGGGGATCAGTGGGTAACGCTTGAAATTGAAAGTAAAAATGGGGTCTTTAAGCATTTCGTTAATGGAGAAGAAATTCTGGAATTTGCCAATGCACAGTTCAATCCGGAACATGAATTGGGTAAGCTCTTTTTTAACGAAACTGACAATAAGGTTCTTAAAGGGTATATCTCACTTCAATCAAATAGCCATCCGATTGATTTTAGGAAGATTGAGATTATGGAGTACTAATTACGTCATTGCGATGACGACGTTAGGAGGAAGAAGCGATCTGTTAAATAGAAGGAGATTGACAGCCTACGGGCATGACAGGCTTAGCTCATTGCAATGAAAAGAATAATTGATGTGGTCGAAATTAAAATTAAACCCGCAACTAAATAGGTGCCGTAATTTGCAAATCTTTATTATTCGCAATAATTATTTTTGCATACAGATTAAAATAGGGTGACCTACTCAAATTTTTCCTGAGCAACAATACGCATTAACCGGCATATTTCTCCAGTGCCATCCCCACCGGTAGCACATCCAGTGTTTTTATTTGTACCAATCTTTTTAGAAGGGATGAAAAATAGTCGGCACTGATCGGCCCCCAGCCTTCATTTTCAAGTCCATGGAGATTGAGAATCAGCCATCCTCCATCTTTAGCTAAAAACTGATAGACCACTTTCTCAAGCCATCCATCATTGTTATCCGGGCCATTAGAAGTGCACCCCAATATCTTTGTGTTCTTGGACGGCAAGGGATTTACAGGGCCATTTCCCCGGGTTCGAACTGCCCGTACCAAAGAGAGCGCATGTTGATCCAACTCCGCATTTGACGCATTAAAAGGAAAATTGAATACTGCTTTTGAAGGAGAAAAGCCAATGAGATTTTCGTTAAAATAAACTATACATTTTGAGATGAGTTGTTTGGCTTCGGCAGCATCTAAACGTGCCAGGTTGGAATGCTGCCAACTGTGCGGCATGATTTCATGACCTTCCTTTGCCAGTTTATTCCACAGATCAATATCGCCCATCAATTCGGGCAAGATCCAATCGTCCACAGCCTGAAAACTATCCATATGGCCAGAAGCGATCACATTCAGACAAGCCTTAAGTCCGTAAGTCTCATGGATCTCTGCCAGTTTTATAAATGATTTTTTGAATCCGTCATCAAAGCTAAATGTAATGATATGGGTTTTCGGTACATTGGAAGATGTGAATCCTAAACCAGGAATCAATACTCCGGCAGCGGTAAATTTAATAAAATGTCTTCTTTTCATAGTATTAGCCAAAATACAAAAATTCATGTTAATAAGGCCGGATTCTAAAACAAAAAAGCCTTTCACTGACCAGTGAAAGGCTCATTATCATGCTACCAACTTAAATGATACTCGTTAAATTTTCAGGGCATTTCCTTGTTTACTTTGCCACTGCTACTTTTTCTTCCCCGACTACATTTTACCTCCTGGAGTGCTATGCTAAAATTCGGGAAGATACCCTTATCCTCTATTCACATCCCAAAGCAGGAAGGTAGCGATATCAAAGCCTCTAGATGATCTATCACCATAGCCATTGCCCATCATTCCTGAATTACCATGGCCATTCGGTCCTCTGTTTCCTTGAAAACCTCTTCTACCTTGATTGCCCTTTCTGTTATTGAACTCGTTATTTTGACTTCTCAGACCTCTTCCATTCTCACTAACGCCCATTTTTAGGTCTGCCACGAGATCGTCTATTTCAGGTCGGTATTTGTTGGCAATAAGTTTGGCCACATCACGAAGGTTTTCAATTACAATCCGCTGGGCCTGCAATTCCAAATTCAAATCTTCATCTATTTCACCTTCCTTAATGTGCGATGTCCTTGCTTCAAACATAAATTCATTTTGAAGTAATCTTTGCTTGATGATTTCTTTTCTCAGGGCAGCAATTTCTTTTTTGTCTTCGGCTGTCAATGATGCCTCTAATTTTTTTCTTTGCTCGTCAATTTTTGGCTTGATGTGCTCATTGAAATATGCTTTTCGCTCTTTCAGAAAATCACCTCTTCTTTTTGAAATTTCATTTCCATTATTTGCAAAAGCTGTTGCTAATAATACTCCCATCATTGCAACAAGTAAAGTCCATTTTTTTAAGTTCATCATTTTATTTAGTTTGTTTTGTTATTATAGACGCATACTTTAAGGCAGGGTTTGGGCCGATAATCCTGTATTAAACCAAGGGTACTATTTTCTCAATTAAATGCATAATAAACTGCATAAGTGCATTTTTTAACTAATTTTGCAGGTCTGTTTTTAAGCGCAAAAGTGAGCATTTATGGAGTTAGCAAAAAAATATAATCCCCGTGAAGTTGAAGACAAGTGGTATGCCACCTGGTTGGAAAATAAGTTTTTTAATTCTACCCCAAACCCGGAAAAGGAACCTTATACCATCGTGATCCCTCCTCCCAATGTGACAGGCGTATTGCATATGGGGCATATGCTCAACAATACCATTCAGGATGTACTGATCAGAAAGGCAAGAATGCAGGGAAAGGAAGCATGCTGGGTGCCGGGTACAGACCATGCATCGATCGCTACCGAAGCAAAAGTAGTTGGAATGCTCAAAGAACAGGGCATCAATAAAAACAACCTGTCCAGGGATGAATTCCTGAAACATGCGTGGGTTTGGAAGGAAAAGCACGGCGGGATCATCCTGGAACAACTGAAAAAGCTAGGGGCATCCTGCGATTGGGATCGCACAAAGTTTACTATGGATGATGATCTTTCGGAAAGTGTCATTAAGGTTTTTGTCGATTTCTATAATAAAGGAAAAATCTATCGCGGGGTGCGGATGGTGAATTGGGATCCCGTTGCCCAAACTGCGGTATCTGATGAAGAAGTGATCTATCGCGAGGAGCAGTCAAAACTCTATTTTGTAAAGTATAAAATTGAAGGGGAAGACGGTCACGTTACCATCGCCACAACCCGGCCGGAAACCATTCTTGGTGATACAGCGGTATGCGTCAATCCTGAGGATTCACGATTTGCACGTCTGATTGGCAAGAAGGTCATCGTTCCTTTGGTAAACCGGGTCGTGCCGATCATTGCGGATGGTTATGTAGATATGGAGTTTGGTACCGGTTGTCTGAAAATTACGCCGGCTCATGACATCAACGACTATGAAATTGGCATAAAGCATAACCTGGAATCCATAGATAT
>JAUUZS010000057.1 GCA_030589835.1 Cyclobacteriaceae bacterium | reverse complement strand
GATTGATAAAAAATTTTGACAGCAAAATGGTAAATATCCATCCGGCGCTGCTGCCAAAATATGGAGGAAAGGGGATGTATGGAAGCCATGTTCACGAAGCAGTCGTCAAAAATAAAGAGAAGGAATCTGGCATTACTATTCATTGGGTAAATGCAGCATATGATGAGGGCAACATTATATTCCAGGCCAAATGCAAGGTAGGTCCCTCTGATACCGCTGACGATGTTGCAAACAAAATTCATAAACTCGAATACGCGCATTATCCAAAGGTCATCGAGCAAGTAATACTGGAATGAGTCAATTCTGAAATCGCTATTTTCATTTACTTTCAGAAAGTCACTGAAAATCAATAAGCTATTTGGATTTTGATTGAAAAATAAACATTAAAAAAGTACTTTTGCGTCCCATAACGAAATAATAAAATTCAATGTCTCAAAAGAAGATCAATTCAGCATTAATATCTGTATATCATAAAGATAATCTTGAGCCAATTATAAAACTTCTCCATGAAAATGGAGTCCAGCTTTTCTCTACCGGCGGCACTCAAAAATTCATTGAAGAAGTTGGGGTTCCTGTTACCCCTGTAGAGGAATTAACGAGTTATCCGTCCATTCTTGGGGGTAGGGTAAAAACACTTCATCCAAAGGTTTTTGGTGGAATTTTGTCGCGAAGGGATAATGAGAGTGATATTGATCAAATGAAGGAATATGATATTCCATCAATTGATTTGGTAATCGTAGATTTATATCCTTTTGAGGCTACGGTTGCTTCGGGAGCAAGCCAGCAGGATATCATCGAAAAGATTGATATTGGAGGAATTTCCCTGATTAGGGCTGCGGCCAAAAATTTTAAAGACGTACTCGTAGTTTCGTCCATGGAACAGTACAAGGATGTTGAGGAATTGCTCCAGGGCCAAAACGGTGAAACGAATATAGATCAGCGAAAATTATTTGCGGCCAAGGCTTTTGATATTTCTTCGCATTATGATACCGCAATATTCACGTATTTGAATGCCGGGGATGAAGTACCTAGTTTTAAAAACAGCACACGGCAAAGCAAGACCTTAAGATATGGAGAAAACCCACATCAGGAGGGTGTTTTTTATGGTGATCTTGGAGAGCTGTTTGACCAAATCCACGGAAAGGAGTTGTCATATAATAATCTTGTAGATGTAGATGCTGCAGTTTGTCTGATCGAAGAATTTGGAGATGAAACAGCTTTTGCCATTCTCAAACACACCAACGCATGCGGCTGTGCCACAGGATCATCGGTAAAAGAGGCCTATTTAAAATCCTTTGAGGCCGATACCATTTCAGCCTTCGGCGGAGTGCTGATTACCAATAAAATTGTCGATGCGGAAGCAGCACAGGAAATACACAAATTGTTTTTTGAGATTCTCGCTGCACCAGACTTTACAGACGAAGCATTAGAAATCCTGAAGCTTAAGAAAAACAGAATTTTACTAAAGAAAAAAGCAGAGCTATCTACCACAAAGCAATTCAAAAGCATACTGAATGGTGTCATTGAGCAGGATAGGGACCTTAAAACCGATGCACTGGCCGATCTTGAGCTTGTAACTTCACGGGCAACATCGAGTGATGAAAATGATGCACTCTTGTTTGCGAGTAAAATTTGTAAGCACACAAAATCTAATACCATTATATTGGCAAACAACGGACAATTAATTGCCAGTGGGGTAGGCCAGACTTCACGGGTCGATGCCTTGATGCAGGCGATAAAAAAAGCAGAAACATTTAAGCTTTCTTTGAAGGGTGCCGTAATGGCATCTGATGCTTTTTTCCCATTTCCGGACTGTGTAGAAATTGCTGATGAAGTAGGTATAAAAGCAGTTATTCAGCCTGGAGGATCTATACGTGATAAGGACTCCATTGAGTATTGCGACAAAAAAGATATGGCCATGGTATTTACCGGCACAAGACATTTTAAACATTAAAAATTTGTAAGTAAGATAAAAGTGTTTATTACACTTAGATATATATTTCTGATTGCTAACTTCCGAGCCCGTTAACTTTAATATATTCATATGGGATTATTTGATTTTTTTACTAGTGATATTGCAATAGATCTTGGTACTGCCAATACCCTGATAATGAACAAGGACAAGATTGTTGTGGATGAGCCGTCGATCATTGCAATAGATAAAAACACAAACAAGGTTTTGGCCATCGGCACGGAAGCCATGCAGATGCATGAAAAAACGCATGAAAATATAAAGACCATCCGGCCATTGAAGGATGGTGTTATTGCTGATTTTCATGCTGCAGAGCATATGATTCGCGGCATGATCAAAATGATAGACAACGGCAAAAAATGGTTGCCTACTTCCCATAGAATGATAATTTGTATTCCTTCAGGAATTACAGAAGTTGAAAAAAGGGCAGTTCGAGATTCTGCCGAACATGCCGGGGCCAAGGAAGTATATATGATCCATGAACCAATAGCTGCGGCTTTAGGTATAGGGATTGATATCGACCGGCCTGTGGGATCAATGATCGTAGATATTGGAGGCGGAACCACAGAAATTGCAATAATTGCTTTATCGGGAATTGTTTGTAATCAATCCATTCGCATTGCCGGGGATACCTTCAATAAAGATATTCTTGATTATATGAGACGCCAACATAACTTACTGATTGGTGAGCGTACGGCAGAAAAAATTAAAATTGAGGTTGGTTCAGCGCTAACTGAATTGGATGATGGGCCTGACGATTATGAAGTTAGAGGCAGAGACCTTATGACTGGTATTCCTAAGGTTATCAAAATATCCTATTCCGAAATCGCTTTTGCCATAGACAAATCGGTTTCAAAAGTAGAAGAATCTGTATTGAAGGCCCTGGAGATTTCACCGCCGGAATTGAGTGCCGATATTTATGATAATGGCATTCATTTGACCGGTGGAGGTGCGCTGCTAAGAGGACTAGACAAAAGATTGGCATTAAAAACGAAATTACCTTTGCATATTGCCGAAGATCCGTTGAGGGTTGTAGTAAGAGGAACCGGATACGCACTCAAAAATTTGGGTAAGGTAAAGCCTGTATTGATGACATAATCCTCACATGTATCGCTTAATACAATTATTACATAGTTACAGGGCATTTCTATTACTTCTTTTCATTGAAATAGTGTGTATATGGTTGTTGGTGCGTAACAACCCCTATCATAGTGCATCTTATTTTCATACCAGCAATACCCTAATTGGTAATATTTATAAAATAAGAAACAATATTTCGCAATACTTTAGCCTACCCGATATTAATGAACAATTGGCCAACGACAATGCAACAATGAGGGAATTATTGTCCCAAAGCCAGATTCCCATAATCGTAGATACAAAACAGGATTCACTGGAATTAAGTCATATAGATTATAAGTATAAATATCTGTCTGCAAAAATCATCAATAATTCCACAAACCAAATGCACAATTTTCTCACCTTAAACAAAGGCCGGGTAAATGGTGTGGAACCGGGAATGGGAGTTATCAGTGCCTTGGGTATTGTGGGGAAAGTCATGTCGGTTTCAGAAAATTTCTCTACAGTATCCTCACTTTTAAATACGGATGTTTATGTTTCAGCGTACTTAAAAAGGAATACTACATTTTGCAGCATTAATTGGGGTGGCAGGGATATCTTAAAGACAAAATTGTTATATGTACCAAGGCACATCGTCTTGGAAAAAGGAGATTCAGTGGTGACATCAGGATATAACTCTATATTTCCGAAAAATATCCCGATCGGGTTTATCGATGATTTCAGCCTGACCCCGAACTCATCCTTTTACGAAATAGAAGTAAATCTTTCAAATGATTTTTCTAAGCTGGCATATGTTTATGTGATAAAAAATCCACTTAAAGACGAAAAAATAGATTTGGAAACTGCAATAAAAATAGAAAATGAGTAGCCGGAACTACATCGCGGCGGGCATATCCTTTTTTCTATATGTACTTTTTCAAGTATTGTTATTAAAAAACTTTGTGCTTTTTGATACGGCATTCTGTTTTCTATATGTGGCCTTTATATTGATGCTCCCTGTAGAGATAGGCTCTTTGTTGCTTATCGTAATTTCTTTCGTGGTAGGATTTAGTGTGGATATATTTTATGACAGCCTGGGTATTCATGCCGCAGCAAGTGTATTTATTGGATTTTTCAGGCCTTATTGGCTAAAAATTATCACCCCCCGGGGAGGTTATGAGGAAGTCGTAATACCAAGCCTGAAAACGATGGATTTCGCCTGGTTTTTTAGCTATGCCATTCCTTTGGTTTTTATTCATCACCTCATCATGTTTTTTCTTGAAGCAGGTGGGTTTCAATTGTTCTTTTTCACCTTCTTTAAGGTTTTGTTCAGTACCCTGTTGACTTTTTTTATTATAGTCCTGACACAGCATTTGTTTTATAAAAAGGCGACCTGATTGTGGAAAATAATAGAAAATATATCATTCAGTTTGTATTTATTCTGGTCGGACTAATTTATTGTATCAAGCTATTTCAAATTCAGTTTTTAGATGACACCTACGGTTCCGCTGCGGAAGATAACATACTAAGAAAAATCCGTGAATATTCTTATCGGGGTATCATTTATGATCGCAACAGCGAACTACTCGTCCATAACGATCCTGTTTTTGATCTGATGATAATCCCTAAAGAAGTACGTGTAACAGATACTTCCAGGTTTTGTACGTTATTGAATATCACCAGAGCGGAATTCATAACAAAAATGGAAGAAGCCTGGGAGTATGACATTTACCAGCCTTCTGTTTTCATTAAAATGCTATCCATAAGTGATTTTGCGATATTTGAGGATTTTCTGGTAGATTATCCTGGTTTCTATCCGCAAGTACGTTCGCTGCGCGGATACAAACATAATAGCCTTGCCAATGCCTTAGGATATGTTGGGGAAATAAGCAAACAAACACTGAGAAAGGATACTACATCTTCGTATAAGCAGGGCGATTACATCGGGATTAGTGGTGTGGAGCTAGAATATGAGAAGGAATTGAAAGGGCGAAACGGGATAAAATATAAAATGGTCAATGTACGTGGGGTGGTAAAAGGGGCATTTAATGAAGGCCTGCGAGATACCCTGTCAGTGCCTGGGAAAAACCTGACCGCTACCATTGATCTGGAACTACAAAAATATGGGGAATGGTTAATGGAAGGACATGCAGGAGGTGTGGTTGCGATAGAACCGAAGTCAGGTGAGTTATTGAGTATCATTTCCAGCCCATCGTATAGTCCGGGTGTTTTGAGTGGTAGACTATTTAGTAATAATTTTTCGATGCTGGCAATGGACTCGCTCAAGCCACTTTTTAACCGTGCCATCATGTCTGTATATCCTCCCGGATCTACTTTTAAGCCATTACAAGCTTTGATTGCCCTTCAGGAAGGTGTCATTTTGCCCAATGAGCAAATTTTTTGTAGTGGCGCTTTGGTTGGTGACCATGCTCCTCCTGGTTATTATAATGTCTCCAAAGCCATTCAAAAATCATCCAACAATTATTTTTATATTGTTTTTAAACGAATTATTAACCGGGAGTTATCGGAAAATACCTTTATCGACTCCAGACTTGGGCTCGAAAAGTGGAATGAATATCTTTATAATTTTGGATTAGGAAAACCCCTGGGTATTGACATTCCAAATGAAAAAGGAGGGCAAATGCCTTCCCCCAAATTGTACAACAGAATTTATGGTGAAAACAGCTGGAAATGGTCAACCATCAATTCCATAAGCATTGGGCAAGGGGAATTATTGATCAGCCCTTTACAAATGGCCAATTATTCTGCTGCCATTGCAAATAAGGGTTATTATTATATTCCTCATATCATTAAAGAGATTGGGGAAAATGGAGTTCCAAAAGAAAAGTACCGGGAAAAACACGAAGTGGGCATTGATTCAGTTCACTTCCAAACCGTAATTGATGCCATGGAATTGGTAGTGAGTGGAGGAACTGGTTTCAGGGCGGCTATTCCGGGAATAAAAGTATGTGGAAAAACAGGCACCTCACAGAATCCTCATGGAGAGGATCATTCAGTATTTGTGGCTTTTGCCCCAAAAGATGATCCGAAAATTGCAATTTCGGTGTATGTACAGAACGCCGGTCAAGGCGCCAGGGCAGCGGCATCTATTGCCGGTCTGATGATGGAGAAATATTTGACTGGGGAGATTTCCAAAATTTATGTTGAGAATTACGTTAAGCAAGGACATTTCATCTATTGAGAAAAGATAGAACCATAGTAAACAAAGTTGATTGGTTGGTAATAGTCATCTATTTTACCCTGGTCATGTTGGGTTGGCTCAATATCTATGCTGCTGTTTATGATGAAGAGGCGGGAATGAGTATTTTTAATTTATCCTTAAATTCCGGAAAACAGCTCATTTGGATCGCCTCAAGTGTACTCATCATCATCGTGATCATGACTGTTGATTTCCGGTTTTATGATTCATTTGCCTATATTATTTATGGGATTTTAGTTTTCCTGTTGATTTTTGTACTCTTTTTCGGTACCAAAGTAGCAGGATCTACCAGTTGGTTTTCTCTCGGGGGATTAAGGGTGCAACCTTCTGAATTTGCTAAGTTTGCTACCGCTTTGGCACTTGCCAAATACATGAGTAAAGTCAATTACAAATTTTCAAATGTCAATGATGTATTTATCTCAATATGTATTATTGCCATTCCTGCGGTATTAATTATTGTTCAGGGAGATACTGGAACAGCATTGATTTTTGGTGCTTTTATCATTGTTTTTTATCGGGAAGGCCTTCACCCTGTTATACTTGTTATAGGTCTGATTGCTATCGCCCTCTTTGTACTTACGCTGCTATTTGATCAAACAACCTTAATTATTGGAATTGTTGTAGTAGGTAGCTTGATTATACTCATTGGTAAAAAGCACTGGAAGAGAATATTGACAGTGGTTATTGGCATGATGATCGTAATTGGTGTCGTTTGGAGTGTTGATTATTTTGTAAACGATGTGCTGAAACCCCACCAACAAAATCGAATCAAAGCGTTGATCAACCCAGAAGCTGATCCTCTCGGTTATGGATGGAATGTTACTCAATCAAAGATTGCGATAGGATCCGGTGGTTTGTTTGGCAAAGGATATTTGCAGGGCACTCAAACCAAATTTGACTTTGTACCGGAACAAAGTACCGATTTTATCTTCTGCACATTAGGCGAGGAGCAAGGATGGGTAGGAACTACATTGGTCATTTTTCTATTTGTTCTGTTATTGATAAAAATTGCCCGTATCGCCGAAAGGCAAAAAGAAACTTTTGCTCGTGTCTACGGATATTCAGTGGCAGCTATCATTTTTACTCATTTCCTGATCAATGTTGGGATGACAATCGGGTTATTTCCGGTTATCGGGATTCCATTGCCCCTCATTTCTTATGGTGGTTCTTCGCTGTGGGCCTTTACGATATTAATTTTTATTTTACTGAAAATTGATGCCCACAGGATGCAGGTGTTGGTAAGATAAATTCCCGGCTCAGCATTTTTAGTTTAATGGATTTGGAAAAGCTAATGTAGCATATTGCGTGCATTGACTTTTCCAGAAGCCCTTATTTTTTACAATAGGTTGAATGCACTGAGTTCTGATATAATTACTGTGGAAAACGCTTGTTGATCACATTGAAAAATTCGATTACCTCTTCTTTTTCCAAATCCCAATTTTTCTTTTGCGCATAATTCTCATTTATAAAATCCATGGCCTCATGGTGGTTTGTACAATTATCCAGGTAGTTGATTACCATCTCAAGCTCATCTTTATTACCATTGAAAAGATCATTTTCAAACATAAATCGCTGGTTGATGGTAATACTTTTCTTTATTCCTTTGATTGGTTTTTTTTCATGGATATCAATAATACCTTCTTTTTGATTCGCCCCAAGGGTATCTAGTAAGGTTTGTTTTGGTACTTGATATTTTTCGTTTATGCTAATCACCTCAGTTTTTTGATTTTCTTCCTGATCTTCCTCATATTCCCTGGCGATGTCATCAACCTGGGAATACACTTCATTAATATCAAGATCCATTACTTTTGATAATTGTTGGTGATAAATATCAAAATCTTCCGGGGTTTCTTTTATGGATTCACATACTTCGTCAAATATCCGCACCGCATCATCATTAAATACCGCTTGAATACCATCTGAGTTGAAGCGTTCAATAAATGCCTTGAGCAGATGATCATTTATTTTTATATATTTCTGAATGGCATGCAGATCGCTAATAGAAATCTGTTGAAAGGCAGGTTTATTAATTTCTTGTAAATAATATTCGTAGGGTGAAAAGATCAGTAAAATGGTTTTATAGGTGGCCTCTTCCAGCAAAGGCAGAAAATCTTCCTTAATTACCAGTATATTTTTTGAAAGTACGTTCATAAACGCTGGTATTGCTTTTTGTACTTCTTTATTGGTAAAATCAAAATACGGGCTTTTTAGCCTGTCAAAATCCGATTTCCATTTTTCGAATAATATCTTGAGCACAAAATAATTGATTTGTTTGATCTCGCTAAAGCCAATAATGTCTTCTCCCTGAATACTACTTTTTTTTGTGAAATAACGGTTGATCAGAATTTGTGCAAATGATTTGCTATATGAATTGATTACCTGATGATTTATATTGCTTTCCATAAGTGCTTGTTCTATTCGTGGAGTAAAAATACAGCCAAATGCAAAATTTATTTCTCATTCGACAATAAATATTTACGAAAATTATTTTACCCAACTCCGCTTAAGTTTATGAATATTTCTAATTTTATACGACCAGCAATGTGTGGTAGATGTTTATAGAGCCAAATTTTGGAAGAAAATATAGAAATACTAATCCTGAAAGCGGATGGATAGAAGTGGTTTGCGGTTCAATGTTTTCAGGTAAGACTGAAGAACTCATACGAAGACTTAATAGAGCAAAAATTGCGAAATTAAAGGTTGAGATCTTTAAGCCTGTCATCGATAGCAGATATCACAAATCCAATATTGTATCGCACGATAAAAAGGAAATACGATCGACACCGGTACAATTTGCCAACGATATATTGCTATTGGCAGCCGATTGTGATTTGGTTGGAATTGATGAGGCCCAGTTTTTTGATCATGAAGTTGTGGGTGTTGCAGTAAAGTTGGCTAACATGGGGAAAAGGGTGATTGTTGCCGGCCTGGATATGGATTACCTTGCCAATCCTTTCGAACCTATGAATGATTTGATGGCTGTGGCAGAATTTGTCACTAAAACTCACGCTATATGTATGAATTGTGGGGCTATCGCAAGTTACACGTTCAGGCTTAATGATTTTGATCAGCAGGTTGCACTAGGTGAAATGGACCTTTATGAAGCCAGGTGTAGATCGTGTTTCAATTTGGGTATGGAATCAAAAATACAGTAACGTTTGGGTTTTACGTATTGAATATATGCTGCACAAAACAAAAGGAATAGCACTTTCATATATTAAATTTAAGGAATCCTCAATCATAGCCAGGATTTTTACCGAGGCTTTTGGCATGCAATCTTATATCGTGAACAGCGTACGTAGCAAAACTGCCAAGACCAGGATCGCACTCTTTCAACCTTTGACCATTTTAGATCTGGTGGTATATCACAATAAACGAAAGGAGATAAACCGGATTAGTGAAATAAAATGTTACTATAATTCACTGACTATTCCCTACCATATCAAGAAGACCGCAATTGGATTGTTTATTACTGAATTCCTTAATCAGATGCTCTATGAAGAGGGAGAGAACACGTTGCTATTTCAGTTTATTTATGAATCCATTTTAATTTTTGACGGCTTGTCTGAAAATTTTGAAAATTTTCATCTTCAATTTATGATGCTTATGAGCAAGTATTTAGGCATCAAGCCGGAATCTGCCCGTAGCATGCTCAAAGATGTGGGACACACGAAAATATATGATAAACGGTTTAACGAAAAAGTGGAGTTTTTTATCCAATCAAGTTACCAGCATCATCAGAAATTAGGAAAATCTACGCGAAATGAAATCCTTATGCTCCTCATTGATTACTATCGTTTTCACTATGACAATGTCCGGGAGTTCAAGTCCATTCAGGTATTGAAGGAAGTGCTGAGCTAAGGGAAATTATTTGTGTGAAAATAGCAATTTAGGCAGCAGGCGGTTTTTTTCTCAGTACCGTATAAAATTCATTAATGCTGTCCCGTATTTATCTGGATAAAAGGCCAAAAAAAAGCTGCACATTTACTGCGCAGCTCTCAAACCTTTATATCTAAAAATTTATTCTTCAATTATTTCTTCTGCCAGCAAAATAATATTATTATTCAATACCTCAACTACTCCTCCGTTTACTAGTAGCTCTTGCTCAGCATCCTTTATTTTATAGATTACCTTACCTTTTGTAAGCGAACTGATTAAGGCAGCGTGATTATTTAATACCTGAAAAGAACCTTTACTTCCCGGAAAAGTAGCAGCATCTACCTCTCCCTGAAAAATGGTTTTATCCGGGGTTATTATTTCTAGTTGCATGTTTTATTGGTTTAATTAACTTTTGGCTTCAGCTATTAATTTTTCACCCTTTTCAACAGCATCTTCAACTGTTCCTACAAGGTTAAATGCTGCTTCGGGCAAATGATCAAATTCCCCATCAATGATCTGGTTAAATCCTTTGATGGTATCTTTAATATCAACCAAAACCCCCTTCAAACCTGTAAATGCCTCGGCAACATGGAAGGGTTGCGACAAGAACCTTTGTACTCTTCTTGCTCTGTGTACTACCTCCTTATCTTCATCAGATAATTCTTCCATTCCGAGTATTGCAATAATATCCTGAAGTTCGGTATACCGTTGTAAAATTTCTTTTACACGTTGGGCGGTATCGTAATGCTCATCTCCAATTATATCCGGATTCAAAATTCTTGAGGTAGAATCCAGCGGATCAACAGCCGGATAAATACCCAGTTCTGATATTTTCCTAGAAAGGACAGTTGTGGCGTCAAGGTGTGAAAAGGTAGTGGCAGGTGCTGGGTCAGTAAGGTCATCGGCAGGTACATATACGGCCTGCACTGAGGTGATTGATCCTCTTTTTGTGGAGGTAATACGCTCTTGCATCTCGCCCATTTCTGTGGCAAGTGTGGGTTGATAACCTACTGCCGATGGCATTCTGCCCAATAGTGCTGAAACTTCTGAACCTGCCTGAGTAAATCTGAATATATTGTCAATAAACAATAGGATATCATTTCCTTTTCCAGTTCCGTCACCATCTCTGAAATATTCTGCCACAGTAAGTCCGGAAAGTGCCACCCTTGCCCTTGCCCCCGGAGGCTCGTTCATTTGCCCAAATACTAAGGTAGCCTGGGATTTTGAGAGTTCTGTTTTATCAATTTTAGAAAGATCCCAATTGCCTTCTTCCATCGATTTCATAAATGCATCACCATATTTGATCACACCGGATTCGAGCATTTCGCGAAGTAGGTCGTTTCCCTCTCTGGTTCGTTCCCCTACACCTGCAAATACAGATATCCCTTCATAAGCTTTGGCAATATTATTTATCAGCTCCATGATAAGAACCGTTTTGCCTACTCCGGCACCACCAAAAAGACCAATTTTGCCACCCTTTACATAGGGCTCCAGAAGATCTATAACTTTGATTCCGGTAAATAAAATTTCTGAACTTGTTGATAATTCTTCATACTTGGGAGCATGCCTGTGGATTGGTAATCTGCCTGATGCCTTTGGCTGAGGGATACCATCAATTGCTTCTCCAATCACATTAAATAACCGACCCTTAATATCTTCCCCAATAGGCATTGATATGGGCGATCCTGTAGCGATAACTTCCATACCTCTCATCAGGCCTTCTGTACTGTCCATGGCTACGGTTCTCACACGATCTTCGCCAAGGTGCTGCTGGCATTCCAAAACAACTACCTGACCATCAGGCCTGGTAACTTCCAGAGCATCATAAATACTTGGAATTTCCCCGATTTCTTCAAAACTGACATCAACAACCGGTCCGATTACCTGTGCTACTTTTCCCTTTTTTGACATGTTATTTTCTAAAAAATTAGACTCTTTATAAGCAAGTTCGAAATTAAGCTTTAATATTCTTTTTTACCAAGTCAAGAAAGAAAATATTCTCTTTATCGATATAATAAAAAGAAAAATTCGCTAAAGTTTATTGCATAATTGAAAACAACACACTAATATTGCAATCCGATTTTGAGACGGACAAAAAATTCCTCCTTAGCTCAGTTGGTTAGAGCGGTTGACTGTTAATCAATAGGTCCTTGGTTCGAGTCCAAGAGGAGGAGCTTGAAAAAT
>JAUUZS010000010.1 GCA_030589835.1 Cyclobacteriaceae bacterium | reverse complement strand
GTATGTCTTCGGTCATAGTAGCAATGGGAGGGGGGCTTACTCAGTTAGTACCGGAAAATGCACAAAGTCTAGTGGGTATTTTATCCATAACAACCTTGGGTTTGCTTGCCAGTAATTGGAATGTGATCAATAGGATTAAGAAATCATTTCAGCTGGGAATGTATTTTATAATTGTTTTTTCGCTGATTATAGCCTCTATGGGAGACTTATATAAAATGTTTGATATTGAATACCTCCATCTTTTTAGTTTTGTGGCCCTGGTAGTGATTGGATCCATGGCCATTCATGTGTTTTTATCTTATCTATTTAAAGTGGATTCAGATACTACCATAATCACCATCGCGGCCTTAACCTATTCGCCACCTTTCGTTCCGGTTGTTGCCGGAGCATTAAAAAATAAAAATCTTATTATCTCAGGATTAACAGTGGGAATTCTGGGTTATGCCATCGGAAATTACCTGGGGTTGGCAATTGCCTATTTTTTGAAGTAAATGGGAAATCATATCATCCATTTCCATAAAAGGAACCATGGAGGTTTGATTTTTATAATCAATTTCATTAGTCCTAAGCTCCAGGGGTTTCTCAGAAGTTTTTGCTTCAGGCCAATAAATTTGTGTGAGGCTTCCCAGTTTTCCGTAATCAGGGCCCATTTCAATTCATAATTGATCCTTTTAAGAAGGGCATCGTTTTCTTCTTTGGTTTTATTCAGCTTCAGGGCTTTTTCACAGACAAGAGCTGTGCTAAAGCAATGTTTGTTTTTTCTCTGATATTGTGCGGCAGAGAGCGAATCTGCGAGAATATGTTTTCTGACCAACACCTGATCGGTAAACGCATACTTGTGATTTCTTGCAGAACGTACCCAAAAATCAAAATCCTCATAGCTTAAGTTTTCATCATATCCATCTAATTCCTCCAATACTGTTCTACGCATCATCATTCCCGGAGCGGATAAATAATACCTTTCGATCAATATTTTATACATATCATCCTCAAGAACTGTATCAATTAAAATACCCTGTTTATCTCTTTTGAAATGAGTTCCTTTGCTATGTCCGTTTTCACCAATCAGTTCTACATCACAAAAATCAACTGCATAACGATTCCCTTTAGCTTCAAGGGTTTGCACTCCTTCCTTCACTCTATTGGGCATCAATTGATCGTCAGCGGCCAGGTCAATGATATATTTGCCGGTTGATAGCTTATAGCCAATATTGAAGGAGCGACAATTTCCTAGATTGGTAGGATTAATATGAACTTGAAATCCATGGTTTGCTGACAATTTATTAATGATCGCTTGACTATTGTCCATACTGGCATCATCTACTACAATCAATTCGATATGTGCATAATCTTGCTCCAGAACAGAGATGATGGCCTGTTCGATATAGCGCCAATGATTATAGCACAAACAAATGATGCTTACGAGTGGTTTATCCACTTTATTTTTGTTATTATTTAAATTATTAATTTGTGAGCAATATAAAGATCATAAAGAAGTGGAGAAAGCAAAAACCGGAGTATTACTGGTGAATCTAGGGACGCCTGACAGCCCATCGGTTCCAGATGTAAGAAAATATCTACGTGAGTTTTTGATGGATAAAAGGGTTATTGATATCCCATATATTTCCAGATGGATGTTGGTGAATCTGATTATCGCTCCTTTCCGCGCGCCTAAATCCGCAAAGATATACAAGCAATTGTGGCAGGAAAGAGGATCGCCTTTGATGTTTCATGGGGAGGATTTAAAAGGAAAACTTAAAAAAATGCTGGGTAATGATTTTGTGGTTGCTTTGGGGATGAGATATCAAAATCCTTCCATTTCGTCTGCTTTAGATGACTTGCTGTCAGAGAATGTAGGTAAGATTATTGTCCTGCCATTATTCCCGCAATATGCCTCGGCCACAACCGGATCAGTCATAGAGCAGGTAATGGATGACATTAAAACCAAATTGGTTATTCCTGAAATTGAATTCATAAGCCAATATCCCAATGATGAATTGATGATTAGGGCTTTTGCAAACCTTGGCAAGCAGTACATGGAAAGCATGGATTATGACCATATTGTATTTAGCTACCATGGTTTGCCGGAGCGGCAAATTCTAAAATCATCTATCCATGATCATTGTAAGTTAAACGCCACCTGTTGTGCTACTGGTGTTGCTGAAAATCAATTTTGTTACCGGGCACAATGCTTTTTGACTTCTAGAAAACTGGCCGATCAACTTCAGCTAAAGGAGGATCAATATTCGGTATTTTTTCAGTCTCGATTGGGCAAGGATCCGTGGATTCAACCTTATGCAGAAGATGAAATAAAAAGATTGGCCGCAGAGGGTAAAAAGAAGATATTGATTTTTTGTCCGTCTTTTACCGCTGATTGTCTGGAAACTACGCTGGAAGTTGGCAATGAATTTAAAGCGCTGTTTATTGAAAATGGGGGAGAAGAATGGCAGTTGGTGGAAAGCTTGAATTCACATGATCTTTGGGTCGAAAGTTTGGCTGGGATGGTGAAAAATCATTTATTATAGAATTTATTTTAACATATATCTTCATGGGGATTTATCCAACTCTCCCACATTTTGATTAGGGAAAAAATACAGGAATGATTGAAAAAGCCAATAAAATTGACAATATTTGTCAAAACATATTTTGTCAAAATGGAAAATATTGGTCAAATCATCCGAAGGTTAAGGGAAGAAAAAGGAGAACCTTTAAGAAAGGTGGCTGGGTACCTTGATATTGATCAGGCCATCTTGAGTAAGATGGAGAGGGGACAGAGAAAAGCCAACAGAAAGCAAATTGAGAAACTAGCAAAATATTTTGGGGCAGATAAAAAGGAAATGCTGGTGGCCTGGTTAAGCGACAGGATTCTTTATGAAATAATTGATGAAGAATTAGGCGAGGAGGCCTTAAAAGCTGCGGAGGAGAGGATGCGTTACTTACGGATGCCAGAGATAAATATGGCAAAATTGAAAAATGCAATTGTAAAAGAGTTGAAAAAATATCCTGTCATTGAGCAAGCATGGTTATTTGGGAGTTTTGCCCGTGGAGAGGAAACCCATAAAAGTGATGTAGATCTAATGATAGATGTGCCCGCTAAAAATAGCTTTTCAATGTTCGATGCTTTCCAAATTCAGGAAGACCTTCAAAATATTTTTAAAAGGAAATTTGACATTGTAATGGCAGGAGCGTTAAAGCCGTTTGCATGGGAAACAGCAAAAAACGACCTTAAATTGATTTATGATAAGTCTGATTGAAAGAAACAAACAACGGCTCTTGCACATTGAGGAGGCTTGTCAGAAAATTGCACGTTATGTAGCGGAAATTGATAAAGAAACTTTTTTGTCTGACACCAAAGTGCAAGATGCCGTATTGTACCAGCTGATTATTATCGGTGAGGCCGTTGTGCATATTGATAAAGATATACTCGAAAAATATCCCTATCCCTGGTTCAAGATCCGGGCGCTCAGAAACTATGCGGCACATGAGTATTTCAATATTCAAATGTGGACGATTTGGGATATTACCTCAATACACATTTCTGAATTACATGGAATTGTGAATAGTATTTTAAAAAAAGAATTTTGATGACCTATGGCTGGAGAGTCTGGAAAAGATGTTTTAAAGGCGTGCTAATCCTTGATGGAATTCTTTTCGAAAAGCGTATACAAATCCAAATTATTTAGGCGGCCAACTACTTTCATGTCATAGATCACAGGCAATTCTATTTTGTGAATCAAATCAGAAGATACTAGTATGTCATAGCCCAATTTGCTGCATTCTTTTTCTATTTTAGAAGCAGTATACATTGTTTCGCCATGAAAGACCAATTGGCTTTTTACATCACCAATCTCCCCCCTGATTACTTTTCCGGAATGGTAGGCGGCTTGAAACTCCGGGATAAATCCAAACATATCGATGTATTTTTCACGGTGTTTTTTTAACTCCTGATTGATATAAAAGAATGTCCTGATGCAATTGGCATTTTTTAATCCTTTTCTCATATTCCAACTTATCACGATTTCGTCGCCGACATACCTGTAAACTCTTCCATTCGCAACATATATACATTTGGAAATGTCGTTAAAAAATTCTCGCAAAAGGATATGGAATTTCAAATCTCCCAACCGTTCTGCAATTTGAGTGGATTTTTTCAGGTCTATAAATGCAAAAATTAAATCCTCTTCTTTTGGGGTATGATACTTTCCGGAGATAAAACTTAATAGTACCCCATGCCCGATTCTTCCGTTTATTTTTCTTGTGAAATTGATAATCACCAATACCACCATGCAATAAACCACGATAATTTTAAATTCACCCTCATAAATAAATTCCTGAAATTCCTCATTATAAAAATATTCCCAGTACCCCATCTGGTTTTCTATACTTCTTGTCAGGCAGGTTATTGATAAAATAAGGACGACGCATATTGAGAAATATAAAATGGATTTGAGAACAAAAAGACCAAAGAATGACTGTTTCCTGGAATCCTTTTTAAATAGGAATATTTCAAATAATGAAAGAAGGATTCCGCCAGAAATGCCAATTAAAATCCCATTTATAAATGCGACGGCATCTTCCAATTCGTCTCCAAATAGTGGATATACAATGCCAAAGCATAATCCAACCAGAATGATAATGCCGGAAGATTCAAAATCTCGTTTTAGATATAGGTTCGATTCAATCAATTGAATGTCATAGATTTAATGTCAACTTCTGCAATAGAAAAAAGCTCCATATCATTCTTTTTGCCTTTCAAACTAATTTCGCCACATTTTTGTGATGTATATATCATGGGCAAATTAATGAGTTTCAACAATTGGGCTGAGGCCAGAATATCCTTTGATATAGTTTGGCAAGCGTCAAGAATCCTTGAAGTAGTATTAAGTACATCTCCATGATATACGATTTCACTTTTTATATAACCAATTTCGCCCTTAATAACTTTACCGCAATGAATGGAGGCATTGAAATTTGGCATAACACCATATTTATCGATGTATTTTTCCTTTAGGGCATTGATTTTATCTTTAATGTCGAAAAAGCACCTGATTGCATGTGCATTTTTTAACCCTTCCTTCATATTCCAGGTGATCACAATTTCGTCCTCTACATATTGATATATTATTCCATAATTTGACAATATGGGGGAGGTGATATCATAAACCAACTCATTTATAAAAAGATGAAATTTTAGTCTTCCGATTTTTTCGATAATAGAATTTGAGGAAGGAACATTCAGGAACATGAAAATCATTTTGCATTCAACAGGATGGTAATACTTTCCGGTTATTAAGTTAATTAGTAATTCCGCATCTAACTTCCGGCTCATCTGACGATTAAAATTCATGAATAGACTCAAGGCAAAAGTATAGAAAACAGAATTTCTGAATTCCCCTCCATAAATATATGCATTGAATTTTTCGTTTTGCATCAGCTGTGAAAAATTGAGATCCTCTTTGATCATCCGGGCAAGTCCAATTTCGATAAGTATCACTGTAATGATCAGTGTAAAATAGAATATGGTTCTAATGGCCAACACGACAACAAATCTTTGTTTTTGAATACCCTTTTCATAAATGTAAAACTCAAAAAAGGCAGCAACAATGGCGATAAAAAAACCAATGAGCGCACCATTTATCAATGGATATAATACTTTGATTCCATTGGAAAGGCCTGCGAAAAGCACTCCGGCAAAAATGCCAAAAGCAATTAGCCTTAGGCTAATTATGAATTTTCTTTTTTGGCGGGCATTGAGGTTCATAATTGGCTTTGTTAGATCAAATAGACTTGTACTATTCAACTAGGGATTGATGATAAGCATAATATATGATAATTCATATTAATGACTTAGAATTTTAGCATCAAAAAAAGGAGGGCAATAATGGAATAAGCAAATGAAATCTGTTTTTTGGAACACGTTTCAAGCTTAATTTTGGGTGAAGTTTTGTGGAAAAGGTAATGCCTGACTGGTGTGGGATTATTTATCAGAAGATATGATTGAAATGCTATAAAAATTAAAGTTTCTAATTTATTAAATATTAATAATTATTTCCCTTATTCATGAATTATAAAATGAACATAAACTCCTTCACGTAGCACTTTTTTTTCTTGCCACTACCTCCTGCTACTGCCACTTGTTATTTTTACTTGAGAGCTAATCAAGCGTGTTTAATTAAAAAGAAAATTTGTTTCTTAGGAAAATGGGTTGTCCAGATTAGATTTCTTTCAGCTTTTCAATAAAAAAATCAATATCTTCTTTTGTGTTGAATTTGCTAAACGAAACTCTTAAAGTCCCAAGGTTTTCATCAATATCCAGGGCATCAAGAACATGCGAGCCTATGCTCGTTCCACTGCCGCATGCACTACCACCACTCACCGAAATGCCATTGATATCCAAATTAAATAATAGCATATCATTGTCCTCAATTCCGGGAATTCCAATACTCAAAACCTTGTTCAGGCTGTATTCCAAATCGGCACTAAGCCCATTGAATGAAACGCCGGGGAAATTCCCTTTGAGTTTTTCGATGGTATATTTTTTGAAGTTGAGCAATTTGGTGTGATTCTCTTCTTTTTCAGAATACACAAGTTCCAAAGCTTTGGCCAAGCCAATGATTCCAGATACATTTTCTGTACCACCGCGCATATTGCGTTCCTGTCCTCCGCCAATCAGCAAAGGAGGAATCTGTTTGTCAGCGTTAATGTACATGAGTCCGACACCTTTTGGCCCATGAAATTTGTGTGCGGAACCGACGATAGATTGGATTTTTAGTTGAGATAAATCCAGATCATGATGTCCGATGCTTTGAACTGTGTCTGAATGAAAGAATGCATTACGCTCTTCACATAATTCTCCTACTCTTTTCAAATCAAGGATATTGCCAATTTCATTATTTGCATGCATTAAGGATACAAATGCATTTTCATAATTAGAAAGTAGTTCTTGGAGGTGGTCATAATTTACCTGGCCTTTTTCGTCCAGATCCACAAAGTGCAGCTTGATTTTACGCTCCTGCTCTAAATGCTGCAAGGTGTGCAAAACCGCATGATGCTCAATTTTGGAGGTAATGGCATGTTTTATACCATAGGTCCTTATCGTATTCTTGATGATTGTGTTGTCTGCTTCAGTTCCTCCTGAAGTAAAGAAAATTTCCGACGGAGCAACCCGGAGAATATCCGCTACTTTCTTCCTTGCCTTTTCAATTTCTGACCTTACAATTCGTCCATGACTATGGATCGAAGATGGATTTCCAAAATGCTCAAGTAAAAAAGGCTTCATCGCCTCAAATACTCTTTCATCTAATGGTGTTGTCGCGGCATTATCGAGATAGACCTTCATTCTTCACTTTTGTCAGTGATCAGTTCCTTGATGTCGTTTATGATTTTGTTTGCTAAATGTTCTGCAGTTGCAAGTGTAGCAGATTCAGAATATATTCTGATAATCGGCTCTGTATTTGATTTTCGGAGATGAACCCATTCATTTTCAAACTCAATTTTTACTCCATCGATATTATTGATTGGGTTGTTTTTATATTTAGCCTCTATGGCTGCCAGCACACCATCTACATCAATGTCCGGCGTCAATTCAATTTTGTTTTTGGAGATATGATAATTGGGATATTTCCCCCTTAAAAATGAGATGGGTTTATCAAATTTCGCTAAATGGGATAGGAATAATGCGATTCCTACGAGCGCATCACGACCATAATGAAATTTTGGGTAAATGATTCCTCCATTACCTTCACCTCCGATTATGGCATTGGTTTCTTTCATTTTATTTACCACATTCACTTCACCGACCGCAGAAGCATTGTAGTTCCCTCCTTTTTTTAAGGTAACGTCCTTGAGGGCTCTTGTTGAGGATAGATTAGAAACCGTATTGCCAGGTGATTTTTGCAGAATATAATCAGCCACCGCAACCAGCGTATATTCTTCGCCAAAAGGTGATCCGTCTTCGTTGAGAAAAGCCAGCCGATCTACATCGGGATCAACTACAATCCCCAGGTCAAACTTACCATTACTTATCTCATTTGAAATGTGTGTGATGTGCTCGGGAAGTGGTTCAGGATTATGAGGAAACAGGCCATTTGGCTCGCAATATATTTCTTTGACTTTATTTACTCCAAGCGCTTTCAACAATCTTGGTACGGCAATTCCCCCTGTAGAATTCACACAATCTATCGCTATTCGAAAATCCTTTTGCCTTATCGCCTCAACATCCACCAAAGCCAACTCAAGGATCATAGCAATGTGTTTGTCAATATAGGTATCATCAAATGTATATGCTCCCAAATGATTATACGCTACAAATTCCAGGTCTTCAGATTCTGCCAATTCAAGAAGTTTTTCCCCATCTTCTGCAGAGATAAATTCACCCTTTTCATTGAGCAATTTCAATGCATTCCATTGGCTCGGATTATGACTTGCCGTCAATATTATTCCACCTGCCGCTTCTTCGATTGGAACGGCGATCTCAACCGTAGGGGTGGTTGAAAGTCCTAAATCTATGACATCAAAGCCCAATCCCTGCAAGGTAGAAGAAACGATATTGGATACCATTTGCCCTGAAGTACGGGCATCTCTTCCGATAACAATTTTCTTATTTTCAGATTGCTCCCGGCACAAATACCCAAAAGCCGTAGTAAATTTCACAATATCTAATGGAGTTAGGCCTTCACCTACTTTGCCACCGATTGTTCCCCGGATTCCGGAGATTGATTTAATAAGCGTCATGGAAAGATTTTATTAAGTCTGAATAGTTGGTTGATTGAAAAGAAATCGGAGTTAAAACCTAAACAATAGTTTTTCTATAGCGGTTTTTGTCCTGCTTTTTTTGCATGATTCTCCGGGCTTTACATCTGTACCACAAACCGCACATGAGCCACCTTCTTCTTTTTGCGAAGCACATGTCCCTCTGAATTTACCGTCTTTTAAGAATATAAGCCGAACAGACATAAGTAAGAAAAATATTGCGAAGAACCCAATTGTCAATAATACTGTAGTCATTTTTTTTTAAATTTGCTGCAAAGATAATTAATAGAAGTATAACGTATACGAATTGTGCAAAGTTTATACTTTTGAATTTAATATAAAGAGATAAATGTCACGAATTATTAAATCAGAAGATCCTCGGCGTAAAGAAAAGCTGGAAGCCTTTGACAGGCTTTTGACCATCATGGATGAATTGCGTGCCAATTGCCCATGGGATAAAAAGCAAACCTTTGAATCTTTGCGGCACCTGACTATCGAAGAAACGTATGAACTTTCTGATTCGATTTTGGGAGGCGATGTGCAAGAAATTAAAAAGGAGCTGGGAGATATTATGCTGCACCTTGTGTTTTACGCCAAGATTGCTGATGAAAAAAAAGCATTTAATCTCGTAGATGTATTGCATGGGATTTGTGATAAACTTGTTCACAGACATACTCATATTTATGGAGATGTAACTGTAAAAGATGAATAAGCGGTAAAGCAGAATTGGGAGAAGCTAAAGCTGAAAGAAAAAGGGAATGATTCTGTATTAGGCGGGGTTCCCTCGTCGCTTCCTGCACTCGTAAAGGCCATGAGAATACAGGAAAAGGCCAGAGGTGTAGGGTTTGATTGGGAGAAAAAAGAGCAGGTGTGGGAGAAAGTTGAGGAGGAAATGCAGGAATTCAGAAATGAGTTTAATGCAGAAAGTGACCAGCCGGTAAACCAGAAGGAGGCGATGTCAGAGTTTGGGGATTTGCTCTTTTCGTTAATTAATTATTCGAGATTTGTACATATCAATCCTGAAGAAGCGCTGGAAAGGACAAACAGGAAGTTTATTAAGCGGTTTCAATACCTGGAAACTGAGTCCCGAAAAGATGGCAAACAGATTTCCGAAATGACACTGGCCGAGATGGATAAGTATTGGGAAGATGCTAAAAACTTAAAATAATTATCGGAATTGGCCTTAATTAGCAGTTCACGTATTATTTTTGAATTATTATTTATAATTATAATGTAAGCTGATTCGCTTCAGTAATAACATATAACATCTTCATGAAAGTATTAAAATTTGGTGGTACGTCTGTAGGATCTTCGGATAGCATGAAGGAAGTCATTGAGATTATT
Organism: Cyclobacteriaceae bacterium; assembly: GCA_030589835.1. The sequence continues at coordinate 9,213 of JAUUZS010000010.1, read as the reverse complement.
GCTGATTATAAAGCACATAACAGGCATGTAGCCCTCGTTTCTTCGGCAATGTCTGGGGTTACCAATAAGTTGTTGTTGACTGGGCAGAAAGCGTCTGAAAATGACGAGTCTTATCTTGATCATCTCAAAGAAATCGAGGCACTTCATTTCAGTACAATTAAGGAGCTACTTTTAGTAAAAAACCAGAGTCATGCCCTGGCTACTGTCAAAAAGATGCTCAATGAGCTGGAAGATCTGATGCATGGCGTATTTCTGATGAAGGACCTTTCATTGCGCACTACAGATTTGCTTTAGAGTTTTGGAGAGCGCCTTTCCTGTTACCTCATCAACGTCTACGCAAATCAGCAAGGGTTGGAGACTGAATTGCTTGATGCCAGAGAGCTGGTGAAAACGGATGATCGATTTGGCAAAGGTCGGGTTCAGATGGAGGTGACGGTAAAGAATATTAAAGAATATTTTAAGGCCCACAATCAAATTCAGGTGATTACCGGATTTGTGAGTTCCACAGATAAAAATGAGACCACCACCTTGGGTAGAGGAGGATCGGACTATACAGCATCAATTTTTGGTTCGGCACTGGATGCTGAAGAAATCGAAATCTGGACCGATGTTGATGGCGTGTTGACCACCGATCCCAGGCAAGTGAAAAAGGCCTTTTCATTGAGTGAGATGACCTATGAGGAGGCCATGGAAATGTCGCATTTTGGGGCAAAGGTTATTTATCCACCAACACTTCAGCCGGCATTTAAAAAGAAAATCCCTTTAAGGATCAGGAATACCTTTAATCGTGACTTTAAGGGAACCTTAATCAAAAGCATTGCGGATTCTGGAAAATATCTTGTAAAAGGAATCTCATCCATCCGGGAAATATCCCTCGTGAATTTTCAGGGCAGTGGAATGGTGGGCGTTGCCGGTGTATCTTCCAGGTTGTTTGGCGTACTGGCAGATAACAGTATAAACCTCATCCTCATTACTCAGGCATCATCGGAGCATTCCATTTGTTTTGCCATTGATCCAAAAGATGGAGCCTTAGCCAAAAAGGTAATTGAGGAAGAATTTAGTAGAGAAATTGAAGCCGGAAAAATAGATTTAATAGCCATAGAAGAGCACATGTCTATTGTAGCCATTATAGGTGAAAATATGGCAAATACCCCGGGGATTTCGGGAAAGCTGTTTAATGCCTTGGGTAAAAATGGGGTAAATGTAGCGGCGATTGCACAGGGGTCTTCTGAGCGGAATGTCTCTATTGTCATAGCACAGAAAGATACGTCTAAAACACTTAATACAATTCACGAAGTATTTTTCTTGTCGGATATAAAAACGCTCAATGTATTTATTGTAGGAGTAGGATTGATCGGGGGAACGCTCATTGAGCAGATTGCCAGTCACAACCAAAAATTGGTGAAAGACCATGCCCTGAAAATCAATATCGTTGGCATGACCAATTCCAAAAAAATGATATTTAGCGATGAGGGATTAGATCTTGAAAATTGGAAAGATAGGCTGGTGAACAAGGGAGAGCCAACATCGATTTCCGGATTTATAGAGAAAATGGAAAAACTCAATCTGCAAAATTCAGTTTTTATAGATTGCACCTCCAGTGCTGACGTGGTAAATGAATATGAACGCGTGTTAAAACATTCCGTTTCCATTGCCACACCCAATAAATTGGCGAGTTCCGGAGATTTTCAACTGTTCAGGACGTTGAAGGCTTTAGCATTAAAAAATGATGTTAAATTTGTTTATGAAACGAATGTAGGCGCAGGTTTGCCGGTAATCACTACCCTAAATGATTTAAAATTCAGTGGGGATAAGATTCTGAAAATTGAAGGGGTGCTTTCGGGAACGCTTTCTTACATTTTTAATTCCTTTACGGATGGTGCCAAGTTTAGTGAGGTTGTTAAACAAGCGAGGGATCAAGGATTTACGGAACCCGACCCCAGGGATGATCTCAATGGTATGGACGTGGCTCGAAAAATATTAATTCTATCCCGGGAAATAGGGATGGATATCAGTCTCGATGATGTTAAGATTAACAATATTCTTCCTCAATCATGTATCGATGCTGATTCTGTAGATGCTTTTTTTGATGAATTGGAAAAGGCCAATGACTATTTTGAGGAGCTGAGGATTGAGGCTGAAAAAAGCGGGAAGGTACTGCGCTTCATAGCCAAAATGAATAATGGACGTGCATCAGTTGGCCTTGAATCTGTTGATCAGACAAATCCTTTCTTTGCCTTGGATGGAAGCGATAATATGATTTCTTTTACTACCGATCGATACTTGGAAAGACCTTTGGTGATCAAAGGCCCTGGCGCGGGAGCCGAGGTGACAGCGGCCGGAGTATTTGCCGAGATCATCAGTATCAGTCATTTTTTAGGATAATTTTGAAGTTTGCTTTTAGTACAATGGAAGACAGCAAAAGCAAGGACATACGTTGGCAACAGAGATTTGTAAATTTCAAAAGAGCTTTTTCTCAATTTGAAAAATTTCTGAAAAAGGAAGAATTAAATGAGTTGGAAAATCAGGGATTAATAAAAGCATTTGAATACACATTTGAACTCGCCTGGAAAACGCTGCAAGATTTACTAAAAGAAAGAGGGTATAAAGATATCCATGGACCAAAACTTGTAATTCAGCAATGTTTCCAAGATAGTTATTTAAAAAACGGTAAAGGGTGGATGAAAATGTTGGAAGGCAGAAATCAGACAAGTCATACCTATGATGAAGATACTGCGAATGAAATAATTGACGAAATTAGAAATAGCTATTTCAAACTTTTAGGTGATTTAAAAAGTGTATTGGAAAATATTAGCTCCACTAGGCAAGGTGATATTTTTTAACAGGTATGGCCTATGGAATTGAAGATATCGATATGAAAAGAATAATTAGCATTCTGAAGTCGAATAAAAAAGTATCAGATGCGCTGTTATTTGGATCGAGAGCCTTAGGTTCATTTGATCCGGGATCAGATATAGATATTGCGTTAAAAGGGATTGAACTAAAATTGAATGATATTATTGAATTGAAAATTTCTTTAGATGATTTATTTCTTCCATATAAATTTGATATAATTAATTTCAATCACATTTCTGAACCTAATTTGTTGGATCACATAAATAGAGTTGGTATTAAATTATTTGAGAGATAGATATGCGCGATTCCATCAAAGCATTTGCTCCTGCCACCGTGGCCAACGTGACGTGTGGTTTCGATATTTTGGGATTTGCGGTAGATCAGCCCGGGGATGAGATTACCCTTAAAAAATCAAATTCCGGGCAGGTAAAAATTCTTAGGATTACAGGAGATGGTGGAGCTTTACCACTTGATGCAGATAAATACACATGTAGCGTGGTGATCAAAAGGTTTTTGAAAGACCTTGAAGAGGATCAGGGGATTGACATTTATCTGGATAAGAAAATGCCATTGGGAAGCGGATTGGGTTCCAGTGCGGCCAGCTCCGTTGCTGCAATATATGCAATCAATGAACTCCTTGGAAATCCTAAAAAGCTGGAAGATCTTTTGCCCTATGCCATGGAAGGTGAGCGCGTGGCGTGTGGAGCGGCTCATGCCGATAATGTTGCGCCGGGTTTGTATGGTGGTTTTGTGCTGATAAGAAGTTACGAGCCACTGGATGTGATCAAACTAAAAACCCCGGACGATCTTTATGCTACCCTGGTACATCCACATATTGAAGTAAAAACTAAGGATGCACGTGAGATTCTCCGGAAGCAGATTTATTTTAAGGACTCTGTTAAGCAATCCGGGAACGTGGCAGGACTGATCGCTGGATTATTGACCTCCGATTATGGTCTGATTTCCAGATCCATGCACGACCATATTGTAGAGCCAATCCGATCCATATTAATTCCCGGATACGATGAAGTGAGAAACGCAGCTATGGAGATTGGAGCATTGGGGGCGGGAATATCCGGCTCGGGGCCTTCAATATTTGCGTTGAGTAACCAACGGAAGATTGCGGAGAGCATAGCATTAGAAATGAAAAAAATATATACCGGTTTTGAAATTGGAAGCGAAACTTATGTTTCCAAGGTCAACCAAACCGGTCCGAAAATAATTTAATTTTTAAACTCAAATATTATGAAAATGAATAGAATGAAATCAATTAGTTTACTTGTTGCCTTGTTTTGTGTTGCGCTCGCAGCCAACGCACAGGATCGACCAACACTCGAACCAAAACTCACTGAAGTTTGGGAGCCTGTTCCTGCAAAAATTACTCCTGGTGAAGATAATGCCCCTCCTTCAGACGCTATCATCCCTTTTGATGGAAAGGATTTGAACGAATGGACAAATGGAAAAGGCGGTGCTGCTGGTTGGATTGTTGCTGATGGTGCCATGACAGTTAAGCCAAGAACAGGTATTATAAAGACAAAACAAAAATTTGGAGACTTCCAGCTCCATATCGAATGGAGAGCCCCTGCCGAGGTAAAAGGTGATGGGCAAGGCCGTGGAAATAGTGGTATTTTCATGATGGGCGTATATGAGCTTCAGGTACTTGATTCGTATGAAAGTGTAACCTATTCCAACGGACAGGCAGGAAGTATGTATAAGCAAAGCATCCCGCTGGTAAATGCATGTAAAGGCCCGGGTGAGTGGCAGACTTACGATGTGATTTTCATGGCTCCGGTATTTACAGAAAAAGGCTCCTTAAAATCTCCTGCAAGGATTACAGTGCTGCATAATGGCGTGTTGATTCAGAATAATTACGAACTCAAAGGACCAACGGAATACAACAGAATTCCAATGTATAAGGCTCATGGCAAAGAATCCTTATCGCTTCAGGATCACGGGAACCCAACTAGCTTCAGAAACATTTGGGTGAGAGAACTTTAAACAATAGAAATCTTTAATCACAAATTAAAATCCCCTGAGAAATCGGGGGATTTTTTGTTTGTTGCCCTGGTGAAAGCTGCATGCAATCATCCCGCTTGTATTCTTTCAATTGATCTCATTCATTCCTAAGCGAATTAACCGGGTTTGAATAAGATGCCCTGAGTGCCTGAGTAATTACTATGGATAAAGCAAAAGCTAAAGCAAATAAGCCGGTCAGCGGGAAAATCCAGAATTGAATATCAATACGCACAGGATATCTTTCCAGATATAAATTTAGCAACCACCAGGAGAGGGGAGCTGAGATGGTGAATGCAATAATGACCAACTTCGAAAAATCTTTCGATATCAAAGTGATAATACTGAGCACAGTAGCCCCCATTACTTTGCGAATGCCTATTTCTTTGGTTCGTTGTTCTGCAGTAAATGCAGCCAAACCAAACAGACCCAATCCAGTAATCAGTATGGTTAGTATGGCAAACATGCTTGAAAGACTACTTGTCATATTTATGGTAGAAAATTTTTCCTGAAATTCTACGTCAGCAAAAACATAATCAAATGGATAAGCCGAATTGTATTTTTTAAATACGTCTTCAATTGTTTTGATTGAGGCTTGCAAATCATTCGTTTGCCGAATGCGAATGGTCATCACACCATTCCAATCCTCCAGTATCATAAACATTGGCTTTACTTCCTGATATGGCGATCCCATCAACACATCATCAACGATGCCAATCAGCGTTCTTTTCTTCCCCCAAAGATCCAATTCGGTTCCAATTGGATCCTGCAGTTGCATTAGTTCTATGGCAGTTTTGTTTACGATAATCGCACTTGAATCACTTATAAAATCTTCTGAGAAATCCCTGCCTTCCAGCACCTTGATCCCCATAGTAGAAGTGTAGTCGTACGCACATGTTATGGTTGTAAAAATTACGCGCTTTTCTTCGGGTTTGCCTGGCCAGCCCAGAAAATTATTAGAATTGATTTGTGTGATCGGACTATTTGAAATGGTCGTGGCTTCAACTTCTCCCGTCTGTAGCAATTCGTTTTTAATCACCTGATAATTTTTTTCCAATTCATCATTTAATTCAACAAATATTAAATTTGACTGATTATAGCCCAATTGCCTGTTCTTGACCAGTTGAATTTGCTCGTAAATCACGATTGTCCCCACGATTAGTAATATGGAAAAGCCAAATTGTAAGGTCACTAAGATTTTGCGGGGTAGGTTTGCATTGCGCCCCACCTGAATTTTGCCTTTCAATACTTTCACTGGCTGAAAAGAGGAGAGGTAAAAGGCCGGATAACTTCCTGAAATTAAGCCAATCAACAATATCATAATTATTGAGAACCACCAAAAATCCACTGACTTGTAATCGATATAGAGTTCTTTTTCGATGAGGTTATTGTAAAATGGGAGTAACAATTGAGCAAGGAAGACAGAAATAATAAATGCGATTAGTGAAATAACCATGGATTCAGCAATAAATTGCAGCACTATATCCAATCGGCTCGATCCGACACTTTTGCGAATTCCTACTTCTCTGGCTCGACGTTCAGACCTGGCTGTAGAAAGATTTATGAAATTGATACATGCGATGATAATTATAAATACCGCGATGAGGCTAAACAATTGAACAAAATCACTCATCCCACCTTTTTCTTTTCCATCATCAAAATTTGAATATAAGCGCCATCGAAGCATAGGATACAAAAATAATTCAGATTTCATATCCTCTTCCCCATGATCCTTTAGCATCGTTTTTATGCTTTTATCCACATCCGCTTTTTTGCCGGGATCATTCAGTTCTACAAATACCTGAAAAGAATAATTGCCCCAGTTGTCTTCATTATCGATTACCCACGGACTTACAGAACGCCTATACTTCCAGGGCAATAAATAGTCAAATTCGAAAGAGGAATTTTTTGGGATATCCTTCAGGATTCCTGCTACCTGCAAATCTCCCTTGTCGTCTACTCGAATAATTTTATTAATGGGGTCTTCCTCTCCAAAGAAGGCCTTTGCAGTAGATTCTGTTATGACAATAGATTTCGGATCATCCAGCACCGAAGAAAGATCGCCGTATAAAAGCGGGAACTCAAACATTTCCAAAAACTCTTTACTGACAAAATAACCATTCATCATTAACCGTTTCTCGCCAACAGTTAGCAGATGATCTCCTCCCCAATCTGCTACTACCGTATTTTTTATATTGCTGTCCGCAGTTTTTAACGCTTCGTAGGAAGGTAAGGGAACAGATCGCCACGTATTGATTTTGTCGTCAAATTCAGAATTAACCCAGACCTGATACAAGCGATCAGACTTTGCATGGAATTTGTCAAAAGATAATTCATCGGAAACCCAAAGAAGAATAAGAATACTACATGAAATACCGATGGATAAACCCGAGATATTTATAAAGGTGAAAAATTTGTTTTTAGTGAAATTTCGTATCGCGGTGATTAAGTAGTTTCGAATCATAGTTATTTCATATTGATTGGATGTGAATAAATTATTCCCGGTGTTTATATTAGACTAGACGATTCAATTCATTTTTCATTACAATTTTTATAAATAGGGTGAAATGCCGTGATGATATGTAATAATTAGATTTCACTGGAAGTATAATTTTAGGGAAGGTTGAAATCAGTATTCACCCCATCTGTTTTGTGATTTATTTTAAAGACTATAAAATAGTTTAAGGGGTGCAAATTTTCTGTCATTAATATCTGTTTCACCTCCTGGCATGGTCGAATAGGAGTAGGGCAGCTTTCATATAGCCATTCTTTTTGAGGATGGTGCCACCAGAAAGAAAATCCGTTGGAACCTGGCCATAAATTATTAAGCACCATCTAATAAGCCCATTTTTCAGATTTTACTAAAATCTCTCGAAACATCTTGCATATTATAAATATAGTGTAACAATTATATACTTCAAAACGTATGAAGTATATATGAATAGAAGTTATTTAATATTCTAAAATTTAAGACAATGAGATATAAACAGAAATCAAGCCTGAGAATTACCGGATTTTTACCGGCAATAATCTCTGTAATCATCCTGATACTGACCTCCATAATTTGGAATATATCTACAGGGTTCTATGTACTGGGATCAATCATATTGTTTTATGCATTATTGATATTTTATACATACTATAGAACAAAGCATAATTGGACACTGCTTTCTGTTATATATATGATTTCGTACGGATCTGTATTGATATCTATAGCACCTCATATCGATATAAACAATCATGTAGAGTTTCCCACCATAACCAAAGTTTTAATTGCAATTACAATTATTCTGTTCAACTGGTTATTGTATTTGAACGTTAAAAGGAAGTTGAAATGGAGAGGTAGGGAAATATTAGAATTGGCTGCCAATAATGTGGATCAAACAAATGGAAGTTTTACGGAAAGGCCCTTACCAACCGGGAAAGTAGATTTTTCGCAGCATGATCTGGAAGAGTTTGCACGATTTTTTGAAAGAAAACTATTGGGGCTTGTGTATAGAGAGGACTCCAGGATTGTATTTATGCCATTGAAATACAAAAATGAATACTTTGCTTTGTTCAATCCGAACTACAATTATCATGAGAAAACCTGGCTTGCCATCAGCTACAAGGGTAATGTATCTGCAAACATATCGAAGATGGATTATCTCGACTACAAAGAAGACTTGGCCTTTGACCAATTGTGCAACTCCTTGAATGATGTGATGATCGAATTTATTGAATTATTCATTGATGGAAAGGAAGTGAGAATAATAGATAAAATGGATGAATTAAAAATAAGCGTATTTAGCTAAGCCATCATGGATTTTAAAAAAGCAGCGATAATAAGCAACTATATTTCGAAAGAGTATGCTGAGAAGATCTTCAGGCTAATTGTAGCTTATCAGGATATTTCGGCATCGGAGGCCGCCTCTCGTTTGGGGCTGCACATCAGAACGGTTCAGGAGTTTCTCGATACCATGGCATCGTATGATATCATAGAAAAGAAGGAAGTGTATGAGAAAAAGCGTCCTTACTATAGGTATGCCATTAAAAAGAAAAAGATAGAAATCATCATTGATCTTGACCAGGTATTTGGCTCTAATAATGACAGCAAATCTGAATTTAAAATCAGGGAAATTAAAAAAGCAGGGGCTAAATTTTCTATAGCGCGCAACGGCGAATATTTTAGTGCTGTTACAATTTGGATAGGAGAAGGCAGGTCGGTGAAAGAACGTAAAATAAACCTGACAAGGGCGCAAGGGCAATTCCTTTACTATTTACCATTCCCTGATGCCGAACCATTGCAAATCGATGAAATCATGGAAAAGGGTAAGATTAGTGAAATAAATCGGTCTGAAATTT
>JAUUZS010000069.1 GCA_030589835.1 Cyclobacteriaceae bacterium | reverse complement strand
TCATAGGCATTATAAAAACCAGAAAGGATTTTGTGTGCGATGTGTCCAAGAATCAATTCGCTGTCACTTTTTCCTTCCTTTCCGATCCAAAACACACGATCTTTGTGGTTCTTCATGTCTTCAACATATGCTTTTGCCTGAACGTATTGCTGATCAGTATAGCACATTTTAAAAGTTGTTTCTACAGTATGCATATCCTTTTTCGAATGATTACTTAATTAAATTTAAGAATTTCTGATTACAAAATAAAATCCGGTAAAGGAGATTGCTTACAATTTGTCTGGATTCGGAGACCAACTCTTCAAGGGTTTCAGGCTCGATTTAACTTTGATATCAATAATGTAGTGGCATTAGCAAGTGAATCCCTGAAGAGTTCTATAGAAAATCAACACGAAAGAGATGAATGCCGGTCAGTGAACAAACAAAAAATGATTATATCGGATATATTTTATTACTACGGTAATTAAATATTTTTATAGTAATGAAATTATTTGGTCACCGTGGTGAACAAATATTTTCTTAGTAACGTTTGTAATTGGTTACCGCGGTGAATAAAACTTTTTATACTGATCATTTGAAACAAATCCTCTGATCATAGAGTAATATATACTAAAGGAAATGTTGTTTACGCACTAATCCGGAACCAAACAAAACTATTATGATACGATACAAACTAGTAGAGCGAGGCTTTGCCAAGAGTAGCACGGCGCCCAAAAGGCATTATGCAACCCACGTGAGCAAAGGCAGGAAATCGTTCAGGGATATTGCACTTGATCTTGAACAGAAATCAGCGCTTAATAGAGGTGATATAAGCAGTGTGTTAGATAATCTGGCAGATCAGATTCCTAACTATTTATTGGATGGGCTTACAGTCAGTCTGGGCGATCTTGGTTCCTTGCGCCTGTCCCTTAACGGCGAAGGGGCCGAAATTCCTGAATCCTTTCATGTGGGTATGATAAAAAACGTAAAAATAATTTTTATCCCCGGCAACGCCCTAAAAGAGAAAATCGCAAAAGCCATATTTGAGAAAGTCTAGTTCCACATTAAAAAAGCCTTTCCGGAATCCATGTTCCGAAAAGGCTTTTCTTATTAATCAATTTGGTATTTATATTAATATTATACCAATTGTCTTTTTACACTAGCTATCCCCTTTTGGCCCGTATTTAGCTTTTCCCAAATCAATCACTGCAGGAGTAGCAATAAATACCGATGAATAGGTACCAACGATAATCCCTACAAATAACGCGAAGGAGAATCCTCTCAATACTTCACCGCCGAAGATCAATAAGATCAGTACCACAATCAAAGTAGTAAAGGATGTAATTACGGTTCTGTTCATCGTAGTGTTGATCGACAAATTAAAAGTATCAATCGCCTTTTCATGCGGCCTGATGGCGAGGTTTTCCCTGATCCGGTCAAACACCACCACGGTATCATTAATAGAATAACCAATAATCGTCAGCATGGCGGCAATAAATACCTGATCCACTTCGAAGGCTTTCCCAAATAATCTGGCAAAGGCAAAAGCAGAAATCACCACCAATACATCATGGAACAGGGCGAAGATCGCACCTAAGCTGAATTGCCACTTTTTAAATCGTATCAGGATATAAAGGAATATGGCGATTAAGGCAAAAATGATCGATTCCAGAGACGATGTAGTGATATCATCCGCTATGGTTGCCCCCACTTTCGATGAGCCGGAAATGGTGAAATGCTGATCATCCACTTTAGAATCATCTTCAATATAACTCAATCCGGTCATGGCCGTGATCCCTTCAATCAATGCTTTTTCTACCGTAGCATCTGCTTCTGCTGACTCGTCATTTACCAGGTAGCTGGTCGTGACCTTCAACACGTTGTTTGAACCATAGGTTTTAACCTCCGTTCCCGATTTTTGAAAATCATTTGTGAGTTCAACTTTTAGCTCTGATGCAACTACAGGACTGTTAAATGCCACGATATATGACCGGCCTCCGGTAAAGTCAACGCCAAAATTCAATCCTCCCTGAATGAATATCAAAATAAGACCTGAGGTGATAAAAGAGATCGATCCTATATATGCAAATCTTCTTTTTGATAAGAAGTCGAAATTCATATTTGACAACAGGCTCTTTGAAAATGGTGTGGCGAAAGAAACCTTACTATTGTCTCCTTTTCTCGTCATCCTGGTTATGATCACCCGGGTAATAAATACCGCTGAGAAGAAAGAACATGCAATACCAATCATAAGGGTGGTTGCAAAACCCTTAACAGGCCCCTGCCCCAGCATGAATAAAATTATACCTGTGATAAAGGTCGTAACGTTTGCATCTATAATAGAGCTATAAGCCTTGCTGTAACCCGCAGAAATAGCACTCAGGAGTGAGGCTCCGTTTTTGAGCTCTTCCCGGATTCTTTCGAATATCAGCACGTTAGCATCTATCGACATGCCAATGGTCAATACGATACCTGCAATTCCCGGCAAGGTAAGTGCGGCATTCAACTGCGCTAAAATCCCCAGGATGAAGAAAATATTAAATAACAGCGCCACATTGGCGACCATACCACCTTTTGCATAATAAAAAATCATAAAAAAGACCACAATCAAAAGACCGGCAACAATAGATTTTATTGCCTGTACTTGTGCTTCCTGGCCAAGGGTTGGCCCGATTACGGCTTCTTCCACAATTCTGGTCCTGGCTGGTAAGGCTCCTGCCTTAAGTACATTTGCCAAATCCTGTGCCTCTTCCAGTGTGAAGTTTCCTGTTATGATGGATTGTCCGCCTGGAATCTCACTATTTACTCCCGGAGCAGACTGAACATAATCGTCCAGAGCAATGGCAATACGTCGGTTATCCAGGGCAAATTCCCCGGTAACCCTCTTCCATATTCTTGCGCCGGTATTGTTCATAGACATGGATACAGCTGGTGCCATACGCTCATCATAAGACTGTCTGGCATCTGTTACTACCTCACCGGTCAACAACGCCTTTCCGCCTCTTCCGGTTTTGATCGCATATAAAGGAAGCACTTCCTCCCCATCAGCTGAGACAGTTGCATGAACATCCCATAAAAACCTTACTGTTGGGGGAATAAGTCCTTTTAAATCCCCTTTCATCATCCGCTCAAGTATTCTGTTGATCTTCGTGGTGTCCTTTAGGTTTACCAAACCCTGTGGATACCGAATCATGGTAAAGAACTCCGAGATCTGGGTATTGACCAAAGAATCCAAAGCGCCGGCCACTGTGCTATCAGCCGAAGCAGTTGTGGTAGAATCCCCCGAATCAAGAAGGGATGATAAGTCGTCTGTTTGGGGTATGGTACTTGCAGTACCTTCTTCTCCCGACTCTGAATCCAAGGCAGCAGCTCTCAACCGATCTTCATTGGCAAGCTTGGTATTGATCGCTGATAAGGGCCCGGACAATTCCTGGTCGTACAAATTCATGACCTCCCAGAACTCCAGTTTCGCAACCCCTTGCAATAATTTTCTTACCCTTTCCCTATTTTCTACACCGGGCAATTCAATCTGAATTCTTCCGGTTCCGGGTAGCTGCTGAATGTTGGGTTGTGACGTACCGAAGCGGTCAACCCTGGTTCTCAAAATGTTGAATGATCTGTCAACTGCCTGCTCAACTTCATCTTTGATCAGCTTTATTATTTCATCGTCTGTCGACTGAAAACTAATGTCCTTATCTCTATTCGCAGCATTTGCAAAAATAGGAGCCAGTTTTTCTCCGCCGCTTATTTCATTAAATGCCCCCTGAAAAAGGCTTACATAATCTTCCTGGCTACTTCTTTGCAGTTCATTTGCCCGCTCTAAGGCCGCAAGAAAATCTGCATCGTCATTATTTCCACTTAATCCTTTGATGATATCTACCGGTGAAATTTCCAGCGTCACGTGCATCCCACCCTGAAGGTCAAGACCAAGCCCGAGTTCTGTTTCTTTTATATCCTTATAAGTATACTCGATACCAAGTAAATTGTAAACCGGCTCATTCCATGCAGAATCCAAAAAAGTTTGTTTTTTTCCAAAATCTACATTCCCACTTTCATCGCTTGCATACGCAATGGCTTTCTTTTGTACCGAGTTGGATATAAAGGTGAAAGACAAATAGTACAAACAAAGCATCGTTACTATGATTGTCAGAAAGACAACAAATCCTTGATTTTTCATTTATTAATCTATTAAAACTTAAAAATTCTTTTGAAAAGCTGTGGTTTGAGTTTGGTTGATGTAGTGGTTCTACCTCAACTAGGGAGCATTTGGGGAAATGAAGGACCTAAATAAGGTTTTAAAATAGTTTGTGAAATTTAATGCCGAACAAAAAACATCAAGTGCTTTTGTCTCACTAAGTTTCGGCAGATCAAACTCAAAACTAAGGTCTGAATGAAATACAAGATGTGAAACCTGGATGACTGAATTAAAGATGTCAATTGACAGGACAGCGCCATTGGATTTGGCATCCTCATTTTCATCGGCCAATTCAGCATTTACCTGTGCTTTTGCTTCAAGCACCATATTGGCATGCTCTCCTCCTGTTGCCAGAAGTAAGACGAAAATTGCCAATGCAAGTAAAACTGATTTCTTCACCTTATCTATTTTTTATTAGGGCGAGCAAAGGTAAAAACTATTCATTGAAAATCAAGACCTTGACATGCTAAATCGTGGCAAGGTGATTATGGATATACCCTGACAATACGTCCATTCCCTTCCGGAAATCACTATTGTTAGGAATGATCAAATCGACCTCGCCTTTTAGTGGCTGAAGAAATCGCTCATAAAATGGGGTGTGATGATGCTCATATCTGTACAATACATCATCCAGATCATAGCCCCGTTCCTTGGCATCTCTGATAATTCTGCGCTTAACTTTAATAAGGTCTTTGGCTTCAATAAACACACTCAAGTCTATCAGAGATCGTATCTTTTCCCAATAAAAGATCATTATCCCTTCTACAATCACGACCGGGGCAGGTTTGAATGTCAATTTTCTGGCTGCGATATCTGGATTATTGAAGGTATATTCCATGAGCTGAATCTCATTCCCTTTTTTTAAAGATAAAATATCCTGGTAAAGACGTTCATCATCAATGGATTCCGGGAGGTCAAAATTCTTTATGCCATTTGCATCTACCGGCTGAAGGGTTCTTTTTTTATAATAATTATCTTGTGTGAGTAAGCAAACCTCCTCAACCGAAAAATTTTCACGCAGTACATCAAGAAAAAGTGTTTTCCCTGATCCACTTCCTCCGGTAATTCCTATGATTAGGGGATCAAACATTATTGCTAAGCTTTATTCAAAAAATCAACCAGTTTCTCTACTGCACGGGAGCGATGGCTGATTTTATTTTTTTCTTCCAAAGTTATCTCCGCAAAAGTACTATGCCAGCCATCAGGAATAAAAATCGGGTCATACCCAAATCCGTTTGCTCCCGATCGCTCAGTGGTAATGACTCCTTTTACTTCCCCGGTAAATTGATGTGCTTTTCCATCAAGCATCAGGGTGACCACCGTCACGAATTTTGCTTTGCGATTGGATTGCCCCTTTAGCTTTTCCAAAAGCAACTGCATGTTGTCTTCGCTACTTCTTCCCGACCCGGCATATCTTGCCGAGTTTACTCCAGGCTCGCCATTCAGTGCCTCCACCAACAGGCCTGTATCGTCTGCAAAGCAATTGACCTTATATTTTTCGTATATAAATTGCGCCTTTTCCAACGAATTGCCTTCAAGCGTATCATGCGTCTCCGACAGCTCTTCTGAATGGCCTAAATCAGAGAGGCTTATGATATCATAAGCCTCTCCAAGTTTGCTTTTAATCTCTATGAGCTTGTTTACATTATTGGTAGCAAAACAAATTCTCATGGATGAAATCCTATAAATTTGAAATTCTGGTTATATCCAGGCCAAATACCAAAATAGAATTGGCAGGTATATCTGCTCCCTGTGCATATTCTCCGTAGCCATAAATCGAAGGAATAAAAATCGTTGCCGAATCATTTTCATGAAGGTTGGCAACACCCATTTCAAACCCACTAATCAAACTTCCTTCTCCGTAAGTAAATTCCATAGAATTTGAGTCGAAGACTGTTCCATCTAATAATTTGCCATGATAATCCAGGGATACAATAGCACCAATTTCAGGTGTAATGGTATTTCCTTGTCGATGAATAACATATCTTGTGCCAAAATCAGGTTCAATTGATACTGCCATATTATTTTCAGCAATGTACCCATCAATTAAAGCTAATTCCTCATCCAGTCTTTTTATTTCTACAAACTTGATATGATAAACCAGGATGCTATTTGGTGGAACATTTTCATAGGTAGTATTCTGAAATCCATATGGTGATGGGATATAATACGTTATCGAATCGCCAACATTCATATTAAATAATCCGAAAGCAATAATATTTGTCATGTTTTCAAGATACGTATCCTCGTTTCCAAGGGTTATTTCTGCGGGATCCCCGTCAAATGTTGAAGCAAATTCAACGCCATCCAATGTAAGACCCTGGTAATGAACGAGCACCTTTGTGCCGGATATTGTTTTGTAGCCTTCGCCAATAATATGTGTTTCAGTAAAAATGCTATTTATGGAGTCTACCTCTGCATCTATGGCATTATTTGACATATAGTCATGTAGTTCCGCAAAATCACTTTCCAGGTAACCGTAAAAATCATAGTCGTCCACCACTACATCATCCTTCATACAACTTTGCAGCATAATTACTCCTGCTGCAAAAGCCATCACTAACCATCCTTTCTTACCAACTTTTTGTAACCACATAACTTTTTCTATTAATATTTTATTCTATATCTACAAGTTCTACCTCGAACTTCAAAACGCTGTTAGGCCCTATCATTCCTCCTGCTCCACGAGGCCCATATGCCAGTGGCGACGGGATGTAGAGCGTGCCTTTCCCTCCTTTTTTAAGCAAGGCAATACCTTCGTCCCATCCTTGAATAACCCTATTTTGCCCTATAGGAAATGATAATGGTTCATTACGATCCAGGGAGGAATCAAATTTAGTGCCGTCCATTAATGTTCCGGTATAGTGAACACTTACATTTTGTCCCGGCTGAGGATAGTCGCCTGTGCCTTCGGCATCGATCACATAACGCAATCCTGACTCGGTAGATTGCGCAGAAATATTATTTTCCTTTAAGAAATTTTCGATGATTTCAATGTCCTTATTTAACCGCCCTTTACTCGATTCCAAAGCTTCAGCTTCCATTTCTTCCTGCGTATTTATTTTAGTAGCGCCAATATAAAATGTAATAGCGCCCGCCGTATCCAATGTTGGAGGGATCGCTGCTCTAAAAGACTCTTCAAAAAGCGTTTTGGTTGGAATCTTAATCAAAATAGAGTCTCCTTCTTTAATTA
This sequence comes from Cyclobacteriaceae bacterium, assembly GCA_030589835.1. The sequence goes on along the minus strand of JAUUZS010000069.1, from coordinate 4,186 downwards.
TTTTGAACGCTTTGTACAAAGGACCCATGTTTGACCATTGCATTGTATCGCACGGAATTATAGCAGGTTGATCTACAGTCGATTCAAAAATAACCGAATCTTTTTCGTTCATATACATTAAATTATACACCACAACCTCACCTTGTTTTGGTGTTTCACCATCACCTTTCGTAATGTACTTATACTCATAACCATCTTCTGAAGCCTTAAAATCATCCGATTGACAACTCATCATCATTCCTACAACCACTATGGCTATAAATGCACTTAATATCCTTGAATTCATGCTAATTTGTTTTTTTATAATTTTTATTTAATTGTTTTTCGTATGTTTTTACGATCCTTTCAAACTTCTCAACTGTTTCATCAAGCGTCAGGTCAGATTTTCCTCCTGCTGCATTCGGATGACCTCCACCCTCAAAATGTTCTCTGGCAAAATCATTGACAGAAAATGCTCCTTTCGATCGAAGGGAGAGCCGGATCGTTTCAGGCCGTTCGATAATTACTGCAGAAAAAACAATCCCTTTTAGCGAAAGCGCATAATTTACAAGGCCCTCTGTATCTCCGGTTCTTGAATTGAATTTCTTTAAATCTTTCTCACTAATCCAGAAGTATGCCGTTCGAAAACCTTTTAGGATTTTTAGCTTATTGCACAAGGCGTAACCGGTAAACTGAAGGCGGTCTAAAGAATTGTTATCGTAAATGTAGCGACCGACTTTAGCGATGTCTGCTCCGAGTTCGATAAGATCGGCAGTCACCTGATGCACATTTTTTGTGGTATTCGGATGTTTAAACTGACCTGTATCGGTCATGATACCGGCATACAAACATTCGGCAATATCGGGATCAATGTTTTGTATATCGTCCAGATCACCAATAAGTTCATAAATCAATTCTGCCGTAGCAGCGGCTTCGGTACTCCACAATTCATAATCTGCAAAGTGTTCTGGCTCCAAATGATGATCAATCAGCACTTTCTTTGCAGCAGATTTTGCCACCAACTCACCCAAAGCATTGATCCTGTAAAGGTTATTGATATCAAGGCAGAAGATCATATCCGCCCGATCAATTAGTTTTGCCGATTTTTTTTCATTTCCCGCCTCGTAATTGATCACTTCCTTATGCCCTTTCATCCAATAGAGAAATTCGGGATAATCCGATGGGGAGATCACATCTACCTGATGGCCCTTTTTTTTCAGATATCCTGCCAATCCAAGAGATGATCCTAAAGCATCCGCATCAGGTTTGAAATGTGTCGTGATGACAATTTTTTTCGGAGATTCCAGAAACTCCTTAAATGATTCTAGTTTATGCATGTAAAAAGCCCATGAACGGGCTGAAAATAAAACAAGGTGCAAAACTGCGAATAAAAAAAATAAAAACAAAAATGCAACCCTTATGAAATATTCAGCGACCTAAAAGTCGCTGCCACATTGATCGAATTCCGGATTATTTCTTCCTGCAGTGCTAAAACCTGATATAAACCTTACAAATTGGTTTTATAATATTTGAATTTCCTTAAATGAAGGGTAAAACCGTTATATTTTGATGGGAAACTTTGATCCATGAGCCAGAAGTCACCCGCCTGTGAGGAAAATTCATTTGGCTTTCTTATAAAAATGGATTCCGTTTTTAAAACCCGTCGCTATATATACCTGCTTAGAATTTAATTGTTGAAAAAAACCGCATTGGCCAGAAATAATTTTCCGTTTTGCCAAAAAGCCCTGAATACAGGATTGTCAACAAAATAAATCACCTTGCCCTTTCCCCGTTGTTCTACCCCAAACACCAGGTTTTTTTGCAGCTTTTCTTTGGAATCCGAACCTATAAATCCAGACACTACCTGGTCTTCAGCAGCTATATAAGCGACATTCCATCCCTCTTCAAGGAATTTATAAGAACGAGTATTATTCTTCAGGGTAAAATAATGCGTATCGTATCCATAAGCTAGTGGGTGCGTATTGTCAACTTCCACTTTAATGATTCCTCCCTGAATGAATTTTTTAACATTCTCCCTTTCACTCTCACCATATGGATATAGCACAGGATCGGGATCATCCTTTTCGTCTTTTTTATTTTTTTCGAGGCCGAACTTCTCCTCACCAATAAATCCATTGATCGCATTTCCGATTAATATCAGACTCCCACCTTCTTTTATCCAATTATCAATTTTCTTGAACCCGGCTTCATTTTGAAAACTATTGTATTGGCCTGAAGCCAATAAAAAGACATCATACTCATCCAAATCTACCTTGCCTATGGTAGAGGTATGAATAATATCAATAGGGAAATGAATTTCCTGCTCAAAGAAATACCACAACTCCCCGAAATTCAATGTAGAAATACCATCTCCCGACAGTATGGCAATTTTTGGCTTGTCCAGGAAATTAATTTTGTGAGACCCAAGGTCTAATGCTGAGATGGCCGAGCCACTAAACACAGGTATTAAATTCCGGGTTAATTGTCTGGAAATGTTAATTAATTCATCCTCATAGTTGTTGTGTAATTTTTCATTGTCAACCCTTGTGATGATCAGGGATCCTGCACTAAATTCCGTGCCATTATAGGTGAACCCTTTTGAAGAAAAATTGACTTTATACCCCTTATTCAAAATGGTCGACAGAAATCGGGCATCTTTTATACTTGTCCAGTTGAGCATGTAGGCATATGGTTTGGATCCACTTTTTTCGGCAGCATAAACATCGGCCTTTGGCATGTAGGTCATAAGTTCTATGGGCTCCTGAGATTGAAATGCTTCCAATCCATACATAAATGGCAGGGACCAGGCAGTGATATCATATGTAAGCGTATCGGACAATCGAGTATTTCTTTCAAACAGCACCTTCACCAATGTTGATTTTGGCTGATTTTGTGGGACAACCAGGTCGTGATTTTCCAATTTTATATTTACCAATTTATCCTCGCCATAGGAGTAAGCTTTTATGGATTCTGGCTTTGCCGGGGAATTGTAGATAATTTTGTTTTTATCCAAAAGCTCTGTCAATAGTTCTATCCTGTCTGCTCTTGAGGATTTTAAAATATAATGCATATCATCCCCGGTTTTTTCCTTAAAAAATCCCTCAAATTCCATTATCAGAGATTTGCGATGCTGAAAACACGATTCTATGGTGGCAATAGATGTGGTATAGTGCATGTCAATTCGATCACTTAATGTAAGTGTATCGCCTTTGTTTGTTATTATAGCCAGCCCTGCCCTGGAATGCCCGGGCATCTCATAGGTCATTCCTATGGCTCCATTAAAGGTGGGATAAGTATCTCCATATCCGGGATATAATAAGTCAAATGTTTCGTTAGTGAAATAAAGCCACCCTTTTTCATCAAAATACTTCGCGTTATTTGCACCGGCTATTTCTTGAAATTGCTTTTGCCAATCGGTAATCAATTCATGCATCGGTTGAGCTGCCGGAGCAAAATAATACTGACTGTTTGAATACTGTTCGTGAAAATCTACATGTACCTGTGGCATCCATTGGTTATAAAGCTTAAGGCGCTGTTCAGATTCGATTTGCGTTTGCCACACCCAATCCCGGTTCAGGTCGAACATATAGTGATTTGACCTTCCATGGTTCCAGCTTTCATGATGCTCTCTCGAATCAATATTAGGATTTGGAGCAATATTCGCCACCTGATTGTACCAGTTGGTATATCTGTCCCTGCCATCCGGATTTAAACAAGGATCCAGGACAACAACAAGTTTTTTCAACCATTCATCATACTTGCTCAGGGTTCCATTTGCCAAATCGTACAATACTTTCATGGAGGTTTCGGTAGAATTGGCTTCATTTCCATGCACATTGTAGCTCAACCAGATTATAGCTATATCCGTGTCTGTAGGGTGTTGGTCGCTCAACATGCCAGTTCTTCTAAGATTGTTTTTTCTGATGTCTTCAATATTTTTAAGATTTTCCGGCGACGATATGTATGCGACGTTTAGATCTCTTCGCTCATAAGTCTGTCCATATTGATGGAGTATTACTTTCTCTGATTGTTTTTCTACGTATTCAAAATAATCAATTACCTTATGATGATAGGTGAATTTTGTGCCTAATGGATATCCCAAAAATTCAGAGGGCGATTTAAGCTTTTGACCTATGACATTATGGACATTCGAAAATCCAAATAGAATGAGGGAAACTGATAAAATCAGGTGTTTCATGCCTATGTA
>JAUUZS010000171.1 GCA_030589835.1 Cyclobacteriaceae bacterium | reverse complement strand
TTTACTTTTTTCAGCGGTGACAGGTTAATCTTCACCCGGGTTGAAACATTTGGAGTACACTACCCTGAACCCCTGTAACTCAATTTCCGAAAGGAATATTAACCCGAAATACGGCCATCGTAATCATGTTTCCCAATCTCCGGTTTCAATGGAAATTTAATGGGTTTATTATCCCGCTGAGACCGATAAATTGCGGTAAAAAGTTCAACCGTCTTTCTGCCTTCTTCACCAGTCACAAGAGGAACTCTATCCTCTTTTATAGCAACTAAAAAATCCTCAATCTGTCTTTCTATATAATAAACTGTAGGATCGATAGTATTGAAAAATTCGGAGTCCTCTCTAATCCAATTGTCAAGCAACTTTTCCTCTCCAGGAACCGTCCAAAGATCATTAACTGGCGGTTCAGCAATCTTTTACATGCCGGCAATAAAAATGGCGCCTCCTTCGGGCTGCACCCCAACAGAGGCCCCATTACTACCATGGATCTGAATCTTGCCATAAATCCCGGGCTTTTGCGAATTGCTCACGATGATATTTCCAAGCCCACCATTTTTAAATTTCACTATGGCGAGTGCCGTATCTTCCACTTCAATATAAGGGTGGTTTAAATTGGCCCAGGTTCCATATACCTCATCCACCTCTCCCATAAACCATAACAGCACATCTAATTGGTGTGGCGCCTGGTTGACCAAAACGCCTCCGCCTTCATGCTTCCAGGAGCCACGCCACGGATCGGAGGAATAATAATTTTCATCCCTCCAGCCAAGCATATTAATCGTGCCCAGCGCAGGCCGACCGATCTTACCATCCTCAATCGCCTTTTTAAGCCTCTGCACAGGCCCATACCATCTGCGCTGACTAATGACTCCTAATTTTTTTCTATTATTGGTGGCAGCACTGATCATGGCATCGCAATCTTCCAATGAAGAGGCAAGCGGTTTCTCAACCAAAACATGGGCTCCGGCATTCATCGCCTCCAGTGCAGGTTCCAAATGATTGGGGTGTGGGGTACAAATGATTACCAAATCAAGCTTTTCATCAGACACCATCTTCGAAATATTATCGTAAGCATTTACACCATACTGATTTCCAAAATCTTTAGCCTTACTCAGCGTCCTGCTAAAGACTGCTGCAAAATCAGAATCAACTAAATTTCTCAATGCTTGAGCATGTAAATGCGCCACTTTTCCGCAACCTACAATTCCTGTTCGTAACATATCCATTATCAATCTTTATTCAATCTATATTCAATCTCCTACCAATCCATCTTCAAGCTCAGGGGACCAATACCACTTTATTTAATCCCGGCTCTTTTTTATATAATCTACTAAACCAGGAAGCGCCTTCGCTCAGTGGGGCCGTAGCGCTTAACAGTGGTTCAATATCAACTAGTCCCCTCTCCATCATTTCCAACACCTGCGCATATTCGCCGGCAATAGCACAACTTCCCTGCACACGAATTTCCCTGGTTACTACAGATTGTAAAGGAAAATTAACTTTTGGAGCAAGGTTTCCGACAAGTGTCACCATTCCTCCCTTCCGAACATTTTCGATGGCCATATTCACTGTTGGCTCAATACCAACTGCCTCAAAAACAATGTCGGCTCCACGGTCTTTTGTTAAGGATAAAATTTTCTTTTGAATATCCGGGGAACTGGAATTCAACGTATGATCCGCACCAAATTTCTTAGCCAATTTCAGTTTTTCATCATCGAGATCGATCGCAATGATGCTTCCTGCATTGGATAGTTTCAGCACCTGAATTAAAAACAAGCCTATCATTCCAGTTCCTACAACCAGTACGGTATCACCCAAATTGATTGGCGTTAGACGAACGGCATGGGATGCTACAGCCACAGGCTCAACCATTGCTGCCTGTTCAAAGCTTACCTTATCCGGCAACTTATACACAATATGCTCCGGCACAACAATATATTCTGCAAAAGCGCCGTGCCTTCGGTATTCTTTTGGAGAAACCCCCAGCACCTTCCGATTATCGCTTAAGTTATATTTACCCTGCAAAGTGTACCAATCGTTGAGCTGGTATTCTGTAGAATCAAAAGTCACCCGATCACCGGGGACAAAGGACTTTACATTGTCACCAACCGCTTCGATGACACCAGATGCTTCATGGCCCATAATTAGTGGCGGATTTCTCCTTCCCGTACTGCCATCCATGCCATGTACATCGCTGCCACAAATGCCACAAGCCTTCACTTTAACCAATACTTCATTTGGCTTATATTCAGGTTTTGGTTCCTCTTTGTAAACCAGTTTATTATATGCTTCCAGAACAAGTGCTTTCACAATTTTGTTATTTTTAATGCAACACAAAAATAATTGGTTTTTTGAGTATAAAGTGATTTTAAATAATTCAATTAAATTATTTATGCTAAGTTTATATGAACCGTTCAACAAATGAATAGATCCTTAATTTTATTTTGAATCCTATTTAATCACTGTTCATGATTCGATTTTCTACTACAGTACAAAAATTTGATTCCAATCTTTGGGGATATCATTTTCCTGTTCCAATCGCAATAGCTGATAAATTTGTAACAGGAAATGACCGCAGAATAGTTTGCAAGATCAATAATGCAATTCAAATTCAAGGCGCTTTAATGCCTTATTCAGAAGGTTATTTTATATTGATAAACCAGGGTCTGATAAAGAGGCTGCGCCTCTCTATTGGCGAAAATGTCAATTTGGAAATTGAAAAGGACAAGTCTGAATTTGGTCTGCCCATGCCGGATTCGTTCAGGGCATTGCTGGATCAGGATAGTGAAAGCACCACGCTCTTTAATAACTTAACCCCGGGGAAGAAAAGGAGCCTGATATACCTTGTTGGTAAAGTGAAAAATATTGATAGTCAGCTAAATAAAGGCCTTGCTATCGTTGAACACTTAAAAACAGAAAAAGGCATATTGAATTATAAGAAACTGCATCAATTGATCAAAGCACATAACCAACGCTCAAAGCTAAAATAATGCCCATTACATGGTTTTATAAGGCTTCTTTTATTCATATCATAATTGGTCTTGTTAATTCCTGTCTTGTTTTTTTGTAGGGTCTTGCCTGCTATTGAAAATGACAGTAATGGTCACTGTTTTACTTTCAACTTTGTAGATGATTTTGTAATGATATTCAAGTAAAAAACGATGGCCTTTTCCAAGAGATCTCAAGTCTTCTTCTATCCTTCCTTTATTTGGATAATTTTCAAGAGATTCAGCCTTGTCAATAATTTTATTTACGATCTCAGATGCTTTCTCAGGACTGGCTTCTTCTGAATAATGTTTATAAATCTCTTTTAAGCAATCTTCCGCCCATTCAGCAAAAATTATTTCCATGAACTACCAATTCTTCATTTCTTCCCTAACTTGTTTTGAGGTTTTTACTCTGCCTTCCTTGATATCCTTTTCAGATCGTTCAGCCCTGGCAATCATTTCCTCTTTTGTGATTGGTGTGCCATCTGGTTTATATCCCACAGGTACAGATGTTTGATCTGCTTTGATCATCCCATGGATAAGTTTTAAAAAACGATCATCTGCATGTTGAAGGTATTCGCTTATTTCGTCTCTTAGTTTGACAGTATTCATTTATTTTTTCTTGTTGTCTTGTAAAGTTAACGATTTCATATAACAATTTGATTTATCCCAAAGGATGTTATTGATTAAATTCTTCAATAAGCATCAATGTCATTCTGCAGATGTCTTTCTGTACTGCTGATATAGCGATATCCTGTAAGGTTTTGCACCTGTATCAGATTAGATGTTCAGCGCTCATCAATCAATTCAAAGCAATCGAGGATATGGAAGGCGATGATAAATGCTGTTACAAAACTCATCGGTACATTCATCACCAAAAAACAAATGCAACAACTGATGTATTAAAATGCCCGACGGCAGTCAGGCTTCTTTTCTTATTTCATATTTGATCTTCTCACTTTTACGCCGCAATACAATTGCTCCCTTCCACTACATCCTCGTTTCCTCTAACGTTAAAACGAGGACGAGGAGTGTTGGGTTTGAAGGTCAGGAAGTGCGACTTGGGTTATTTGTTTTTGGTGATTTTTTGAGGATCCATTTTGGTTGGAAAAAAATCTGTTACATATACTGTATTATTACCCTCACTAATGTAGTAGATTATCTTGATCTCAAAATATTTTGTTTCCTTATGGAGGATAAACTTAAATTCTTCTTTTGCTTCTTCAAGGTATTTTTCCTTTCTCCCTCTGCCTGGGTTTTTACTTAATAACTTTGTAGTATTCAGGATATTTTCATCTATCTCAATTGCTCTTTCAAAACTAAAATACTCATTAAGGTAAGGTAGAACACTTTCCTGATAGCGATTCTTTGCAGGTCGGGCAATTACTATTTTGTATACTTTTTCTTCAGCCATTGCCTGTTCTCTTTGCTAAATTCATCCATTGATAAAACATCTCCTTTTTCTATTGCTTCTAAAGATTTTTCAGCCCTTGACTCCATTTCAGCCTGTGTTATAAGCTTTTCCATTCTCTGCAAAGTAGATACTTCATGCACTCTCATTAAACGGTCGATAAGACCTAATTTTATCGTTTCTGTTCTCATGATATTTTGATTTTGAAAGAACTTCTGTAAAAGTAACGATTTTCCATAAACTTCAATTTAGTGTGCTTTGTTTTATGCAGTTATCCCAAAGGATGTTATTGATTAAATTCTTCAATAAGCCTCAATGTCATTCTGCAGATTTCAGAGTCTCTCAAGGAGGACTTTTTTTACTATAAAACGAAGTGCCGGAAACTTAGATTCCCATTCAAGAGGTGCTGAAGAGGAAGAAATTTCCATATAAGCAATTTTCTATTCGTTTGGTATAGAATGATCTTCCATTTGTCAATGAACAAAAATTCATAAGGCAATAATAAAGATTCAAAAGATTGATTTTTATAATTGAATTCTTTTTAAAGTATATATTGCTTTTTTAAATATGTAGTGCACATTTTGGAAGTTTCAAATTATAATTGGACTTTTAAATCGTACTAAAATTATACCACTACACCATTTACTAAAATAAACTAGTATGAAAAAAATAGTCACTTTCTCCTTCATTATATTTACCCTATTTGAGATAAGTATCCCCAGCGTATTTGCCCAAAAGCATAAAATCATTTTCGACTGTGACTTTGGTGATGATATTGATGATGCCTTTGCATTGGCCATGATACTTTCCAGTGATGAATTTGATGTATTGGGCATATGCATGGATTGGGGCAATACTGAAGATCGTGGGATCCTCGCATGCCAAATGCTTTATCAATCAGGGCGTGAGGATATTCCGGTTTTTATAGGAAGAAAAACCAGTGACAATAACACACCACAACATGCATGGGCAAAAGGGTTTGATAAGTTGATTCCTCAAAAGAAAAGTGCGGCGGATTTCATTGTTGAAACGCTCAATAAATATCCTGGCGAGGTCAATCTAATCACAGTCGGACCTGTTCCTAATATGATGGATGTAGTTAAAAAGGATAAAAACGCGCTTTCAAAAGCAAAACACATCTATGCTATGTTTGGCTCATTTTACATGGGCTATGATTCGGGGCCAAGAATCAACGCAGAATGGAATGTAGTCGCTGATGTAGAAGCCTCAAAAATGTACATATCAAATGTCAACAATATAACCTTTGCCGGAACAGACGTGACTACCTTTGTGAAGTGGGATGAAGAAAAGCGTTTGAAATTGATGATGCGCAATACACCACTTACCGATGCCATCACAGCTTTAACTGTTTTGTGGCAAAACAAAACCTCAGCGAATACGCCAACTTTATATGATTGTGTCGCAATAGGCATGCTACTCTGGCCCGATCTTTTTGAAACTCGACCAGCATTTGTAAAGGTAATCGATGGAGGGTATACGATTATTGATGAAAGTCAAAAGCCCAATAGCCATGTGGGCTTGAAAATTAATACTGATGAATTTTTAAATCGCCTGATGGACTTGTATATGAATCAAAACATGATGAGGAAGGATTAAAGGAAGGATAGAAAAGGAATTATTTATAGAATGCAACTCGCTATAGTGATGAAAAACAAATCCTTAATCCTGAAATTCGACTGCCTTCCTAAATGCAAACAGTTCTGAGGAGCATGAAAAAGATATGGCATTGATGAATAAAAAATAAGGCTGATCTGTAAAGAAATTCTTTTTACTCAGTCAACCCTGTCTGCCTCTGGCAGGATTGCATCGCATGCCTTATTTATAGCCTTGCTATTTTATCTCCTTTTTATAATCTCAAATTCCCATTTCACCTCAATCTAATTCGCACGCGTTACAAACGCGCGCTAGTGGGGGTTCAAGGACTTCTTTCAAAAAAATGTAGCTGCATTATAATGCAAAAAGCCCCTGATTCCTCAGAGGCTTCTTGATTATTTTTACAGTACTCAAATACCTTCTTTAATTTGACTTTTTCCTTCTGTTAAATTCATGTTTTGCCGCCAGAATATACTTTTTGTCATAGTCATCAGGAGACTGCAAAATATTCTCAATCTCTGACAGTTTCTTCTCTTTCAACTTTTTTACATATATCTCTGGAAAATCAGACTCTCCCTTTCTCCCTCTTTCTTTTACTTCAAGCCTCCTTAAATACGGGTATAAAACTTTGTGAGCTTTAATCTTTTTATTGTCGATGGGCAGACTTAGTTCATTTGCGAGCAAGCTGGTAATTGTAATTTGTTTGCCATTTTGAATCGAAATAATTGAATAATTATATGTATCCCAAGGCATCCAACCTGATCGTTCCCTCATTAAAGAAGGGGTCTTAAATACATCCATTTGCTCTACTTCATTAAATGTGAATGATAATTCTTCACCCTCCTTTAAATTTGAATAGGTAACCATTCTCTTTTCATCGTTTATTTCCAAACGACTGTATCTGTTTTTTCGAAGGTATGAAGTATGGATGTAAATTGTAGGCACAAATAATATTGATGAGCCAGCCGCTGCATATACAATGTATTGGTATAAATCCTCAATGCCATTTGTAAAAATCATTAATGGAACAAATCCTATAAAGACAGATATGTATATGTAAACTGTCCAGAAATGATTAATCCTATTTCTGCGAGTAACTTCGAATTTATGAATCATTAATAGCCTCCTAGCATTCTATTAGGATTGTACCCTTTTTTAATATGGTATGACATCGACCCTAAACCTTCACTTAACTTCCCAATATACCATTTGATTCCATCATATGTCAACTCACCAGCTGTAGCTACGGTGCCAACTGCTAATCCAGGGAGCCCTCCATATGCTGAAGCTGCAAGCAAAGAAAGGCCTGTTGAACTTGTATGGTAAAGATATCTACCAAGTCCTAACTGACCATTATTTAATTTATAAGTATCATATGCAACGCTTGCAACTGCCAGGCCTGTTCCAAAAACCTTTAATCCTCTGCCTAATGGACTAAACCTTGAGATTGGCTTAGTATAGGAAGTCATTGGAGCATCCCCAAATAAAGAGAAATTCCTTCCTTTAAGTAGGTAATTACCTTCTGTTCCCAATCTATATCCTCCTTGGTATAGTTTAGTGCTTTGTGCATCTCCCAAAGCAATAGCACCTTCTCCTGCAAGGGATGTGAATGTACTAATATATCCCAAATTATCCCCTAATTCATCCATGCCATCCTGTAATCCTTGTATCATATCCATCTTTGTAACTACATTTTGGACATCTTCCATATTAGATACATCGTACCCAAGATTTTGATAATACTCTATCAACTTTTGATCATCAGTTTTTTCCTCATCGTCTGGATCATCATCATCTAACCCTAATACATCAATAAAATTAATGGGATTATTTGCAGCATAAACATAAGGTGATTGTGTGATATTTGATTCCGATAATGGATCCAACGAATGAAATATACCTAAAGCTGCATCATACATTCTAAATCCATAGTCGTACCAGTCAAGGTTGAGGTCGGACTGAAGTTCTTTTCCATTATACAGGAAGTCATTCCCCATCTCACCCTCCCGCTGGAAATCCGATGGTTTCATGGTCAGGCCAAAAGGATAGTAGTCGTTGGCTTGTACCACCATGCTCGGGGAGCTGTGGGTGATCTTCAGATCATCGAAAAAGACATTTACATTTAAGGTACTCTCGTTGCTCACGTAAATATAGATATAGCCTTCTGAATTTATTGTTTTGCTCAATAACAGCTTC
>JAUUZS010000536.1 GCA_030589835.1 Cyclobacteriaceae bacterium | reverse complement strand
TTCAGGAAGAAGATTGAATTATCCAATTCATCCTGTCCTCCTGCAAGATAGTTATATGTAAAATTGACCAAAGGACTTTTTGTTTCTTTGTGCTTTTTAAACCATTTGTTCAGATGATCTACATATTCAGCTTTTAGAATAGGATCGTCTTCATACATGATTAGAGGTGGATACACATACAGTGAAAGGTAAATATCAAAATAAGTCTCCCAAGCCGGATTAGTAGTATGCAACATTTTTGCGTTTTCAAGAAAGCCATCTTCATGAATAAGTTTCAGATAAGCTGTTTGATATTTTTCATCTCCTGTAATGTGGTATGTAAATTTTAAGAATGAGAGTAATTCCAATGAATTCAGTGCCCGTTCAGGGGCCCATTCAGGATCATTATTCAGGATTTCAGGTGACCATACGCCCCATTTTGTATGTTTTCCGTCTACACCTACCAGATTAAAATCATTACGCATCAGGTGATCCATAATCGAAGCAAAATGGTTGGCTACACGTTCTTTTTCTTCATCATCAGCAACGAAATTATAATAGCAATAATAGCCAAATAAATGTCCGTCGAGCTCATCGCTGCTTGTATCTCCCTTCCACATCCATTTGCCGTCTTCGGATAAATGCCACCGCACCTCCACAGGCTTATGCCTTGGATTATTGATCAATTCATCGGCAAGTTGCTGAGGGGTATAGGTACGGTTCATGTCGTGTGCCTTATCCCATGATACCGGGATAATCGTTCTGGCGAAAAAACCATCGATCTCTGTTACTTCTCGCAGGTAGTGAAGAAAATCAAATGCTTTTTTGGCGCGCTCTTTTGCTTCCGGATTTTTCGTTGTAGCGTACCTAAAAGATTCCATGGCAAGATACATAGAGGTATATTCCCCGTCATTGTCATCGTCAGTTTGCTCGAGGGTGGTGGTGTCGCCGGGTACAAGGAGCGCAAACCGGTTGACGATCCAGGGTTCCCTAACGTGGCGCCTGATCAGGAAATCGTAAAAATAATCTGCCTTTTGCTCCAGCGTCATCGTTCTTTTCATGATGGCACTCACACCCTTGGTTGTGGCAATCCAGGCATTCCCGTCTTTATCGAAAGCAATATCATTGACATCGTCGGACATTAACCATCGTTTGCTTAAGCGAACAGAATATTCTTTTTGGCCAGGTGTAAACCGGGTGATGCCGTATTTGGTGCCTACCCACATCGTTCCGTCAGGTGATCTTTTAACTACATTGACCCATGAATTGGTTATTCCATCTTCAGGTAATTTTTCATCAATTTTTTCCGTAGCATTGCGGATCGTAACACCTCCCAGGCCACCGACCCACAAATTCCCCTTGTCACTATAATCCAGTCCACGAACATAAGCGCTTATCAACTCATCATTGGCTTGAAAAACCGTTGATTTTTCATCGTTGCAGTGATACAATCCAACGTCAGATCCTATCCATAGTCCACCCTTGCCATCCGAAACTGCAGCACGCATGCTTCTGGCTGTGGTATAATTTTTCTTATTCCAGGCATTATTCTGATATATCCACACTCCGTACGGCCCCAATGTATAGATTCCTTCTTCCGCAACGACCAGTTTCGCCAAAGGTGGCTTAGGGCCGTCGAGCTTTTCTAAGTTTCCTGTAATATTAGAATAAATACCATTCCAGGTGGCTATCCATATTTTTCCGCTTTTATCAATTTTTACATCATACGCCGGCCCCTGATCATCACCTTCTATCATCAGCTCCCAATGGCGCGTATCCGGTTTTTTCATATACACGCCATTTTTTGTGGCGATCCAGATGTTATCGCTCTGACCAGGTTGAATTGCCCTGACTTCATTTGCTGCAGCCACATTTTCATCTACAACAAATCCTGCGTGATATTCCTGTATGAAGGGCGAATCTACATAAGGGCCGGTTTGGCTTTCTTTCAGATTTTTAGTTGAATCCTCGTTGGCTTCACAAGCGAAAAATAGTGCTGCCAGGCTAATTAAATTTAAAAATTTCATAGTTTGGGTTTATTATTTATTTTTAGAATAATCAACCGGTAATTCCGACATTTCAAATTCCAAAATACCTTTACCTATTATATCCAAATTATAGAAAAAAGGACTATTCCAATTATGGTAAAATGTGTTTTATTTTAAGATTCCAACCGCTGTGCAATTGTGACAACGCAAGGTTATTTATTTAAACAGATTCCCAATTCTAACCACTCCCTTATCCACTTCACTTGATGCTTTAAAAACTTCATTAAACTTCTGCTTGTCAATATCAGACAAGCGGATAGATCTGGATTGCGCTCCTTTGATGTCAATAACAGCGCTACATGGATTGGCTGTCCATGGATTTTTAATGAAAATATCCCTCACATTATTTCCTTGCATAAATGGGCTATTGGAGTTCATATCAGCCTGAATATCTAGAAATTTGCCACGCTGAATGTCTTCAATATAAAGAGCAGGTCTTAATTCATCGGTCTCAAAATACAATTCGATATTTTTCAGGGTGATATTTTCAGCATGACGGATAAATAACCCATAAGAAGGCAAATTGCCAAACATCGTCGCTTCCGGGTAGCTCGTCTCTTTTTCAGGAATTTCCCTCAAAGCATCTGCTGCCGTTCCTCCACCTTCATAAAAAATACGAATATTCTCCAGAAGCACATTTTTTACAGGATGACCAGGGATTCCTGTGATGCTGGAACCATAAGATTTTGCATTAAAAGCGGTGATATTTGAAATGGTAATATTTTGAATGCTTCCAATTTCAGGCTTGGGAAGGTTTTTGTCATATCCTCTCGCCCTGTTCCCCAGTCTGATAAACAAAGGCACTGCCACACCGTCCATCACGATATTGGATATCTGGATGCCATTCATCTCCGCACCATCAACAACTTCCAGCGAAATGCCACTGATACCTTTGGGCTTGCCATAAATAACAACTGTATCCTTTGATGGACGAATCACACAATTGGAGATGGTAATATTTTTGAATCCGGCATTCGATTCCGTTCCGCATTTGATGGCGTTGCAATGGCTGCTAAGGATGCAATTTGTGATGGTAATGTTTTCATTAGGCCGCTCATGCGTACTTTTCAAAGTAATGCCATCGTCGT
>JAUUZS010000316.1 GCA_030589835.1 Cyclobacteriaceae bacterium | reverse complement strand
TGGCATTCGGATCGATATCAATGCTTCCAAGTCATGTGCTGTTTGCCCGACCGGAGCTTAGAAATAAAGCAGGAGAGATTATTCGGAGGGCTACGGTGGCGCCAAGCGATAAGGTAAATATGGCTTTCCGTGGCATCGGCCATCGTGGAGGTAGTATTATGGGCGACCTGTTGAGTACAGGCTTGGTAAATCCTGTCGCCTTATGCGATGTGGATATGGGCGCGCCTCATACACTCAAACGTATTGAAGAGAATCCGAATGCGCCTCGTTTTCAGGATTTCAGGGTTATGTTTGACAAGATGGAAAATGAAATTGATGCCATCACTGTGGGCACTCCCGACTTCTCTCACTTTCCGATTACCATGCTGGCCATGTCCAAAGGAAAGCATGTGTACGTAGAAAAGCCAATGGCCAGAACCTTTAATGAAGTGGGGCTGATGATGAAAGGCGCCAAAAAATTTAAGGTCGCTACACAAATGGGAAACCAGGGGCATTCAGAGGCCAACTATTTCCAATTTAAAGCATGGAAAGAAGCTGGGATCATCAAGGATGTTACGGATATTACCACGCATATGAATGGTCGTCGACGCTGGCACGGTTGGGATACCAACATGAGCAAATTCCCTGCTGCAGAAATTATTCCTGACACTATGGATTGGGATACCTGGTTGATGACTGCCAAGCACCACGATTATCAAAAAGATTTTGTAAATGGTCAGTGGCGTTGCTGGTATGACTTTGGTATGGGGGCTCTCGGTGATTGGGGTGCGCACATCATGGATACGTTCCACCAATTCCTGGATCTCGGTTTGCCATATGAAGTGGATCCGGTTAAAATTGAAGGGCACAACGCATTGTTCTTCCCTCAGGCGTCGACACTGGCGTTTAAATTTCCGAAAAGGAAAAAAATGCCCCCGGTTACCGTTACCTGGTACGACGGAGTAAATAATATTCCTGAGGTTCCTGAAGGATATGGCGAATTGAAAGTGGACCCAAATATTCCACCGGCAAGTAACGGTAAAGTCCAGCCTGCCAAATTGGGCGCCGGAAAAATTATTTATTCCAAAGAACTTACTTTCAAAGGCGGATCGCATGCACGTACCTTGTCGATCATCCCGAAGGATAAAGCGAAAGATATGGAATCGCAGTTGCCGGAGGTTCCTAAGAGCCCATCAAATCACTTCAAGAATTTTGTATTGGCATGTAAAGGTGAGGAGAAATGTCGTTCTTCATTTGATATTGCAGGACCTTTAAGCCAGGTGTTTACGCTGGGGACGATGGCACAACGCTTAAATACCAAACTGGAATTTGATCGTAAGAAGAAGGTGATTACCAACAATAAACTCGCCAATGAGCTGCTCGTAGGAGAAGCTCCTCGAAAAGGCTGGGAGGAGTATTATAACTTATAATCCTTAGTAATCCTGAAAAATAATAAAATGGTTCAGGCGTTTCGTCTGAACCATTTTATTGTGCCATGGGCCAACTGGAAAATGAAGCCGAAACATTGGGTTTTATTTGATCCAGATGCAAAATAATTATGCACATTCGAGCATTTGAAAAACAAATTCAGGAATTCCTATGGCCCTTCTCTTTATTAATCCTCTACCCTATTTCGTCTAGCCCCATTTAAATAAATTCCTCTATCTGTTACTTTTTCCTCCTTGTTTCACTTATGTAGAAAAAAACATATTATGAGACCCACGAAAAGAAGAAAGGTAGATATCAATTCCAGTTCCATGGCAGATATTGCTTTTTTGCTGTTGATATTTTTCCTGGTAACGACAACCATTCAAAGCAATAAAGGGCTGAGCGCTACCCTCCCTCCTCATTCGGAAGAGCAGACAAAAGCAAAATTTCATGAACGGAATTTGTATAAAATCCATATCAATTCCAGGGACCGGATTTTGGTTGAGGATGCTGCTTTCAGGGGTTTTGAGCTTCTTCACACAGATATCAAAAAATTTATTCTAAATAATGGCAAAGACCCAAAACTATCTGATAATCCAACAGCGGCTATTGTTTCATTACAGATGAACCGGGGAACACATTACAAGCGATTTATAGAAGTCATGGATGCCGTACAGGGTGTTTATTATGAAACCTACGGTGAGCGAGTCGGATTGACAGCCGCTCAATTTAGAACGCTGGATTTAAAACTTGCCGATCAAAAATCAAAATACGACAGGGCCAGAGAAGGTCTCCCAATGAATATTTCTATTGCCGAACCAAATAAAATAAATTGATTATGAAATTTTTTAAATCCAAACACTCGAATCACGAAGCCACAATATCGACTGCTGCCTTACCGGATATTATATTTATGCTGTTGTTTTTCTTTATGGTCACCACGGTACTACGAAAATCAGATGATAATTTAAAATATAAAATCCCATCCGCCGAACAGTTAAAACAAATAGAACAGAAGTCATTGATCACCCAGATTACTATCGGTGTGCCTAAGGAAACTGAAAAATTTGGTGCCGAACCACGAATCGAGGCCGATGGAAAATTGATTGAATTAAAGGATATCGTATCCTTTATTATGAAAGAAAAAGATGAATTGCCTGACTACAACCGGGATCAAATCATTGTCTTGCTCAAAGCAGATGAAGACGTGCCGATGGGGATTGTTTCGGATGTAACACAGGAATTAAGGAAAGCGAATGCGCGAAGAATAATTTACGGTGCGAGTTGGAAAGAAGCACAAGACAATTGAATGATTTTGGCAAAAGAGATCCGTAAATTGTATTAAAACTTATATACAACCCGAAACCCCCGTGCGCCAACATATTGAAAAGGAAATACCTTAAGGCTGGATTTTATCGGCTCGCCTGTTCTAAGGCTTTCATTAGCTTTTTGATGTTCACGTACCAAAGTTTGGGTCATAAAGTGCCCCACCACAGCTCCATAAAACACATCTGAAGTCCAGTGGGCATTTTGAGCCAATCGTTGTACACCCACCAGAGCTGCAAGCCCGTAAATTGTTGGAGGTACCCATTTTTTATCGTGGAATTCGGCGGCTACAATTGCTGCTGAAGAAAAAGCGAGCACTGCATGTCCCGAAGGAAAGGAGCTATCGACATCGGTCCACTCTGAAGGATCTTTTGTCCAAATCCAATTGAAATCGGTATATTCACCTCCATCCCTGGGTCGGGTACGGCTTGCCACCCAATTGATGGGGTAATGAATGGCACTCGTGACGATTTGTGCCTCCAGCACCTCCAGTCCAACTTTTTTTGCTCTTTCCTTGCCTGTTATAAGGCCATAAAGTATAGGTACAAAACCAGCATAGACAGGAATGCTCATTGCTTTAAAAGGATTTAGTACCTTATGCATCCCATCCCAAAAATCAGAATCCAAATCCTCAAAATAATTCTGAACGGGCTCATCAACAACAAATACAATTGCCGCCGTCGCAGCTGCGGTACCTCCAAAAATCAACCAATCTTTTTTCTTCCATCTGCCAGGAGCAAGTACCAATTCTTTTGAGTCGTGCAGGTACCACTTAAAATAGGCTCCATTTAGTCGGTGATCAAACTGTGCAGGAGCAGAAAAAATACTGGTTTTAACGCTCTCCTGCTTGGCTTTCTTTTTCTGGGAATACAAAAAATTCGGAAGAAGCAACATAAAAACCACTAAATAAATAAAAATATTAGGCCTTGAAGGCGCTAATATGACTTGCTTTTCTCGAAGGAGATGAATGGTATGGTTTAATTCAGGTGGCTTTTTATAACACATCAACACGTCGGTTAAGCTTTTTAAATCGGATTAATAATGAACCAAGTATCAAAATAGTAATTATTGATCATAATATTATCATTATGTCAAATAATTGAGTTATAGCCTCACTAATCCACAGCAGCTCATATTCCATTTTGATATTAACAATCAGATAAATTCTCATAAATCAGCCAGTATTTATGGAAGAACGTGCCAGCAAGCTTACCCCTTGCATAAGCCCTGTCATCAAGGGCCGCTATAGAAAATATTAACAATGTGGTGTCCTGATGGTTATTTATTCGAATGCTTAAAAAAACCAAACCACAACTATGAAATTAATTATAATAATAGGACTTACATTTTTGGGTTGTTACTCTGGAGGTGATGATTTTAGATCTCAAATCACCCAAGGCAATTTGATCGAATCTGAGAAATTGTCATACAAAATAGATACCATAGCTACCGGCCTTCAGAATCCATGGGGCCTCACCTTTCTTCCCAACAATGATCTATTGGTCACTGAACGGGATGGTGAAATCAGAATAATACGAGACAACAAACTTCTTGATTATAAAATAAACGGTGTGCCTGAAGTCTTTGCCAAAGGTCAGGGAGGGTTATTTGAAATACAGCTTCATCCTGACTATAAGTCAAACGGATGGCTTTACCTCATTTATGCTGCTCCCGGAAAGGGTGGCGGGAATACCGCAATCATGAGAGCTAAGCTGGGAGGGTTTAACTTAATCAATAAAGAAGTCATTTTTCAGGCGGAACCATTTCTGAGTGGCGGGAACCATTTTGGAGGACGTATGGAATTTGACAAAGAGGACTTTCTGTATTTTTCTGTTGGTGAAAGAGGTAAAAAAGAAAATGCCCAAACGCTCAAAAATCATAGTGGCAAAATATTACGAATCCATGATGATGGTAGCATTCCATCAGACAATCCATTTGTAAATACCTCAGGAGCAAAACATGAAATTTATACCTATGGAAATCGGAATCCACAAGGCATGGCCATACACCCTGGCACCGGCGAAATCTGGACTCACGAGCATGGGCCAATGGGAGGCGATGAAATAAACATCGTGAAGGCAGGGGCAAATTACGGCTGGTCTGAAGTGACGTACGGCAAAAATTACAATGGCACCACCATTACAGACATTACCTCAAAAGAAGGCATTACCGATCCCTTACATTATTGGGTGCCATCTATCGCGCCATGCGGAATGAGTTTTGTGAGTAGCGATATATACCCTGCCTGGAAAGGCAACTTATTGGTTGGATCATTGAAATTTCAATATGTCGCCAGGCTTGAATTGGATGGGGACAAGGTAATTCATGAAGAACGCATCATCGAAAACCTCGGTAGAATCCGTGCCATCACACAAGGCCCTGATGGATATATTTATGTGAGTACCGAAGGACCGGGTATGGTGGTTCGTCTCATTCCACAAAATTAGCTTTTATCCATTGCTTGCTCATATAAATCAAAATTTGAAACCTAATCCACTTTGCCATTAGAGAGACTTTTCATATTAATATTTAATTAAAAATTAAATTAAAACCACCCTTTGGTGGTTTTTTTCATCTGATTGTTTAATTTTCATACCTTCATTATCTGCGAATAGAAACGCTCAAATAATGATGGGAATTGAGCCATAAAAATTTAATATCTATTTCATTAATCATTTTTTTACTTATTTTTTGAACGATACCGGATGCTTGAATGCCACAGCTCAAAATAAATAAATACTGATGACTAAAATTAACGGACATATCGTTGCCCCTTTTACACCACTAACTGAAGATGCGTCTATCAATTTGAATCCAATAAAAGACTATGCTGAATTGGTTCACAGAAATCATCTTGATGGTGTATTTG
>JAUUZS010000436.1 GCA_030589835.1 Cyclobacteriaceae bacterium | reverse complement strand
CCTTGACGATTTGATTTTTTATCCTTGAAGGCTTTTGTTTTATCATCAAATCTCAATTTTTTATTTTTCACGTGAACTTCAGCATCATCAATAATATTGCCTGCTGTGTCATAAACCTGTATGCTTAAATCTGTATTGTTATTTATAATTTTCACATCAAAATTCTGGATGGAGGTGATGGAAAATTTAAGCGTATTTTTCTCCGTATACGTTTTTAGGTAGTGACCGTTTGGCAAGGATTTTTTATAGGTACTATCTGTAGGAATGGAATCAACAAGTGAATGAAAGTAGGTATCGTCTACCTTCCACAGGTCTCGCTTATAGATTTTTTTTGCCTGCTTATTGGTGATTTTATAGAAGTAAGTGTAATAACTTGTCTTTCTGCTGCTCAATAATTTCTGACTATGGCCTTCGGCGCAAATAAAAAAAATCAAAAGGCAGCATAAAAAAAATCTCATAGTAAAAAAATAATAGGACGTATATCCAGAAATCATATTGGCGATTTCTGGATAGTCCAATATAGTTAATTATCTAAAAATATGTTCCATCGGGATGAGATTTCCGTTTATGCCTGCAAATTGATTGAAGAGTATTATTGCCAAACCCAACAGTACCGTAATAATCCCATAATATTTTAGCACCATCAACCTGTTATTAAAATCCATGAACCACAATACCCACCAGGGCTTTATCATACCCAGAAAGGTGAGCGAAAGGAACATCCAAAAAAGTATTTTCAGAAAAAACAGCATAAAATCCATTGCAAGCGTAATTTCGTGTTTTGGAAAAAAAAGAAAAATTATTAATGAAGATAGGTTTACTTTCCGATACCCATACGTTTCTGGATGAAAAGATTTTTGATTACTTCAAGGATGTAGATGAAATATGGCATGCTGGGGATATTGGTGATTTGGCCGTTGCCGATCGCCTGGAAGCCTTCAAACCTTTTCGGGCCGTTCATGGCAATATCGATGGTGGTCAATTGCGTATTCGATATCCGGAAGATCAAATATTTGTCATGGACGGAGTGTCGGTTTGGATGACACATATTGGCGGGTATCCACCAAATTATAATTCCAGAATGAAAAGTAAAATCCTTAAATGGAATCCTAAGCTATTTATTTGCGGACACTCTCATATATTGAAGATTATGCCTGATCGAAAAAGACAGGGCTCATTGTGCATCAATCCCGGTGCGGCCGGAAAACATGGAATCCATCATGAGAAAACTATGGTCAGATTTGAGTTGAAGGCAGGTAAAATTCAAAGCCTTGAGGTGATCAAGCTTGGCAAAAGGGCAGAAATATAACAGGCCCACCAAAGGCAGGCCTGTTATATATTAATACTTTCAAGCGAAAATTATTCCGATGCTTTGTCGTCTTCTTTCTTTGCTTTCGGAGCGGCTTTTGTAGCAGCTTTTGGTTCAGCCTTTTTTGCTGCAGCCTTTTTAGGTGCTGCTTTCTTCTCTTCTTTTGCCTTCGGGGCTTTTTCTGCTTTAGGAGCTTCTGCTGCTTTTTCTGTAGCTTTAGGGGCTTCTTTAACAGGAGCCTCTACCTTAGCAGCTGGTGTAGCTGCTTTTTTGGCAAATTCTTCCTTAATCTGTTCAATATCTACATTTTTTATCACAGGCTTGCTGGTCAACCTCTTAATTGTACTTAGTTTGCGCTTAGCTACGCTCCTGTTTCTTAATGCTTTTCTTACGAGTCTAGTACTTGCCATATCATCTTCAATTTCAAACGAGCGGCAAAGATATGCTTTTTATCCAGCATTGTGAAACTATTTGTGACTATTATGTTGGTATTATTTAATATTTAAATAAAAAAATCTCAATTCCGGCGTTAAAAGAATAATTCTGGATAAATTTGATGGTTAATTAAGATTATCGAGCGTGAATAAAATAATTTCTTTGATTATTTTGATGACCCTGTCTTTTGCGGTGACAAAGGCACAGCTTTCTGTTGGAATCCAGGGAGGGAGCAATTTTTCCAAGATGGATTTTACCAACAATGCCGATTATAAACTGACGGAAGTAAATTACATCCAGGGATTTGTCGGTGGCATTGTGGTTCAGTTTCTCAATGAAAAGCATGCCGGCCTCCAGGCAGAAATTAATTATTCTCAAAAAGGATGGATTGAAATGGATACCATTGCCGAAAATAATATTAGGTATAAAAATCAGATCAATTATATCGAGCTACCCATACTTACCCATGTAAATATCGGCAATGGAAAAATACGTGGCGTATTCGAAATTGGGCCCTATATAGGATATGCCTTATCCGCAAAGAAGTCGGTGAGCGATTTGAATTCAGGAATCGAAAATTCATCAGACTATACCTTTAATGAAGACACTGATAATCGTTTGGATTTTGGTTTGATGACGGGGGGAGGGCTCGAATATCGGCTTCCTTTCGGGAAATTTGATGCCGTAGCACGATATACGGTTGGGCTTGGTGATTTTGATACCGCCAAGGTATATCAGTCTGAGGTTTCTCAATACAGAATAATTTCTGTGTTGCTACGCCTTACTGTTCCGTTGACAAAACCCATTGATTAATTCCAGAAAAGGTCCGAGATGATAGAATCGGCAAGGAATTTCCCTTTTCTGGAAAGAAATATCCATTCGTTTTTCATTATAATAAGTTCACCCTTGATTAATTCTGAAAGTTTATTGTGGTGTGAATACATCAAATCATAGGAATACAATTCGTTTAATTTTTGTAAATCACATCCCCATTTTGTTCTCAGCGTGGTCATGAGAAATTCATTGGCGAGATCCTTTTTTGTAAGATATTCGATTTCAGCGGGTACTATGCCGGATTCGATAGATTTCATGTACTTAGGATTATTTGAAATATTGAATTGTCGATTGCCTCCATTGTAGGAATGCGCTCCGGGGCCAATACCCAGGTACGCGATGTTTTTCCAATAGGATGTATTGTGCCTGGCATAATTGCCATCACGGCAAAAATTGGAGATCTCGTATTGTTCATATTTGTTTTCTTCCAATTTAGATATGATCAGATCAAATTGGGTGGCGGAATCCTCATCTGTCATCTGCAGGAATTTCCCCTTCCGGTTCCAGTTTCCAAAAACAGTTTTCTCCTCAATGGTCAGGCTGTAAACGGATATATGCCCGGGATCGAGCGCTAGTGCCTGCTTGATATCATCCTCCAGATCGTTACTTGTTTGCCCTGGTATAGAGAATATCAAATCTATGCTAAGATTTTTGAATCCTGCTATCCTGGCATTTTCCATGCATTTTATAGCTTCTGAAGAATCATGAGCTCGATTCAACAGCTTTAAGGTTCGGTCATTGAAAGACTGGATGCCTACGCTAAGCCTGTTAATCCCCAATGATTTTAACTCCTTGAGTTTCGAAAGGGATAAATCGTCAGGATTGGCTTCCAGGGTAATTTCAGCCTGCGGTTTTATGCCCCAAGAACCATGGATGGAATGTAACAGCTTTTCAATTTCCCCGGTCGAAAGAATAGATGGGGTACCACCACCAAAATAGATAGTATCTAATTTTTCATGATTCAAATATGCTTTTTGCAATTCCATTTCTTGAGCAATTGCCTCGATCATATTGCTTCTATAGCTGGTGTTTGTGCTGAAATGAAAGTCGCAATAGTAGCAAGCTTGCTTACAAAAAGGGATATGGATATAAAGACCGGCCAAAATAGATTATTTTTGGTGCAAGATATCAAGAAATAACATTGAGAATCAAATTGGCTATCGTTTCATTATTGTTTTTTTTCCTTTGCCAGTTTGGTTTTGGACAATCCACTATGGATGTCACGTTTCATTTTTATCAGGATGCATCCAAAATAAATAGCCTTTTCCCGGATGAAAACCTAAAGGTTGATTCGCTGCAGCTCAAAAAAATTATCACCCAGCGGACGAACAGTTTGTATGAATTGGGGTATTTGGCAACGGAAAGCGCATTGTCTTTTTATCCTGAACATAAAGCTGAGGTGCATTTTATCACTCACCAGGTATTTAAAATAGCGAATATTTCTCAGGGAAATGTCAGTGATGAGGTAATGCGTAAAGTTGGGGTCGTTACGGAAGCTTTTAACAATAGGCCATATTCACATATTAAAATAGTAAAAACACTCCATTCGATCCTGGATTATTCGGAAAATAATGGATATCCTTTTGCATCAATCAAGCTTGATTCCATTTCACTTACAGAGCTTGAACTGAAGGCTCAGCTATATTACCAAAGTGGCCCGATGATTATTTTCGATTCACTTTTTATAAGGGGTTATGATAAAGTTAAAGCCAGCTATTTAACGGCCCACCTTGGGATATATAAAGGGAAACCT
>JAUUZS010000358.1 GCA_030589835.1 Cyclobacteriaceae bacterium | reverse complement strand
GTTGTTCCTGGTAAAGCTGACCAGGAACTTTTAAAATCGTAGCTTCAATATCCTTTCTTGTTAAAAGCATAAAGGCTACTACAGATACCAAAAAGGTCAGCACTAATGAGTACCCTACAACCCTGGATGTAAATATTTCATTATTTCCGCTTTTTATTCCATTTGGTGATGCGTATTTGATCAGCCCCCGAGGTTTCTCGATCTTATCCATCACCTCATCGCAAGCATCTATACATGCAGTACAGTTCACACACTCCAACTGCGTTCCATTCCGGATATCAATTCCTGTGGGGCATACATGCACACAAATTTTGCAATCTATACAATCCCCTTTACCCTCCTGAACTGTTCCTTTCTTCAATCTTCCTTTTGGCTCACCTCGCAACCAATCATACATCACGGCGATGCTGTTGTTTCCAAGGAAAACACCCTGAAGCCTTCCATAGGGACAAAGCGCGATGCACACCTGCTCTCTTAACACAGAAAATACAAAGTAGAAAATTCCTGTAAAAACCATGAGGGCTATGAAGCCACCCATATTTTCTGCAGGCGGTTGACTTACAATCTCCTTAAGCTTCCCGATGCCAATAATATAGGATAGAAAAGTATGAGAAATGATGAAGGATATCAAAATGAAGATAAAATGTTTCGATCCCTTTTTAAGGATTTTCTCTGTATTCCATGGCGCTTTGTTGAGCTTTCTTTGTTTGGCAGCGCCTCCTTCGATCCAGTATTCAATTTTCCTGAATACCATTTCCATGAAAATGGTTTGAGGGCAAGCCCATCCACACCACACACGACCGAAAACCACGGTAAACAGCACCACAAAAACCACCAATGAAATCATGGAAAGGGCCACAATATGGAAATCCTGGGGCCACAAATGAATCCCTAGTATAATGAACTTTCGCTCAAACACATCGATTAGGATAAAAGGATCCCCACCAATCGTTACGAACGGCAGCCCAAACAATAAAGTCAGGAGCACTATAGAAACTACAATTCGAAGATTGTGGAATTTTCCACCTGGTTTTTTTGGGTAAACCCAAATTCGCTTGCCCTTATCATCTACGGTCGCTATCGAGTCACGATACTCTTCATCAAATTGATATAATTCTTTCATCCTTCATATTAGAACAAATCCTATAAGCTACAACTTCCTAGCTAACACTAAATTCCGGCAGACTGTTCTATTGCTTCCTCACTATTTTGATCCTGGGGTATATATTCTTCGCCTTCAGGCCCTTTTGGAGCAGGAGGATTTTGTGGTGTCGTTCCCGAGAATGTCATGATAAAACTCCCCACATCCCTCATGTCAGAAGGGGAAAGTTTGGTTTGCCATGAAATCATCCCCTTTTGTGGGACACCATATTTAATGGTTTTGAAAATATCATTGATGCTGCCACCATGAATCCAGAACTTGTCCGTAAAATTCGGCCCGATAAGCCCTTGCCCTTCAGGCGCATGGCAAGCAATGCAATCACGATCATAAATAGCTTTTCCATTGGCTAACACTTCTGCTGCATCACTAAATTCTACGTTGATTTCATCAATTGCACCTCCTTCCAAAGCTAATTTTGCTTCCATCGATATCCTGGCGTCTTCCATAGAAATTTCATACTCCTCATGCATCAAGGGTAAATCAAAGGCATGATATGCCAAAAAGTAAACTATGCCCCAGGCTATTGTAAAATAAAATAACCATTTCCACCACGGAGGCAGGTGGTTGTCCAATTCACGAATGCCATCATAGTTATGATCCAGCAAAACAGAAGCTTCCCTCTCAAGCGGAACCGAATCAGTTGCCTTGGTCATCAACCTGTTCCACCACGATTTTTCCTCTTCAGGCACATATTCTACGCCCATTTCCTGTGCTCGTTGCTTTTTGTTTTCGATCATTATGGCCTTGATGATATTAATCAAGTACATTCCAATAATAAGGATCAAAACAGCTACCACCAGAACGAAACTCAACACAACAACAAGCATGGTATCAAGATTGGCAGAAGCAGACTCACTTTCCTGCGCAAAAGCAGGAATGGTTAATGCAAATGTCATGAACAACATAAATATTCTTTTTAACCAAAGGGCTTTTATATTAGAAAATAGCATAACTATTATTTTTTTAAAATCTTCAAATTAGTTTTTGTTCCATCTGCATCATCATCCAATGGAAGGCTCCTCATTTTTTCTATATACTTTTTGTCAAGAAATAGAATCCAGACCATCATGAATATAAAAAACACGAAAAACAGGATCAGTGATATAATTGGCCAAATCTCGATGTTTTGTATCTGCTCAAAATAATGTTTAAACATATCTCTTATTTTAAATTATTGATCAGATGCTGTTTCCTTGACACTTATATCCGTTCCGAGACGTTGCAGGTAGGCAATTAGAGCGATGATATCAAGATTGGGATCAGTTTCTATGTTCTCAATTTTGAGCTGTGCCACAATCTTATCTGCTTGTTGCTGCATGTTTTCGATCACCTGATCTTCAAAGCCTTCTTCATACGGTACGCCCAGTGTGCGCATAGCGCTTATTTTGTCAGGAGTCTTCTCCTGATCATAATAGTTCTCATATAACCATGGATATCGTGGCATTAATGATCCCTGAGAAGTACTCGTCGGATCGTACATATGATAATAATGCCAGGAATCAGGTCTTGCGCCTCCTTCCCGATGAAGATCTGGTCCGGTTCTTTTTGATCCCCACAAGAATGGGTGGTCATACACAAACTCCCCGGCTTTGGAATATTCTCCATACCGTTCGGTTTCCCAACGGAAAGGACGGATCATTTGAGAATGACAGGAAACACATCCTTCACGTATGTAAATATCCCTTCCTTCTAACTCTAAGGGCGTATAGGGTTTTACTGCAGCAATGGTTGGTATATTAGATTTTATCAGGAACGTAGGAACCATCTCGACAATACCGCCAATTAAAACAGCCACTAATGCAAGACCTGCAAATAGCACAGGTTTTCTTTCCAGAACACTATGCCAATGTCCTCCTGTTATTACCTTCTTCTCCAATGCCGGTGCTTCAGCTTCTTCATTGGCAACAAACGTACCGGCAACCGCAGTTTTATATAAATTATATACCATCACCAAAACCCCAATCCAATATATGGTTCCTCCGAAGGCCCTCAATATATACATGGGGACAATTTGAGTGACGGTCTCCAGGAAGTTGGGATATGCTAAAATTCCATCTGGAGTAAATTGCTTCCACATCAAACTTTGCACGAAGAACGCCGCATATAACGGTAGCGCATAGAAAACGATGCCTAAGGACCCAATCCAAAAATGGAAATTGGCCAGCTTTGTTGAATAAAGTTTGATATTCCACATTTTAGGGATCATCCAGTAAAGAATGCCAAAAGTCAGGAATCCGTTCCATCCCAAAGTTCCGATATGAACGTGAGCAATAATATAATCCGTGTAGTGCGCTACGGCATTGAAACTTTTCAATGAAAGCATCGGGCCTTCAAAGGTAGACATGCCATAGGCGGTAACCGCTACGACCATAAATTTCAATACCGGTTCTTCCCTCACCCGGTCCCAGGCGCCTCTCAATGTGAGCAATCCATTCAACATACCTCCCCAAGAAGGAGCGATTAGCATAATAGAAAAAACAACCCCTAAAGATTGTGCCCAATCCGGTAATGCCGTATACAACAAATGGTGAGGCCCTGCCCAGATATATATAAATATTAATGACCAAAAGTGAATGATGGATAGTTTATATGAATAAACAGGCCGGTTCGCTGCTTTAGGCATGAAATAATACATTAAACCTAAAAATGGAGTAGTCAGGAAAAAGGCTACTGCGTTGTGCCCGTACCACCACTGAACCAGCGCATCCTGAACGCCTGCATACCACGAATAGCTTTTCATGAAATCCACAGGCAATGCAAATGAATTTACAATATGGAGTACCGCTACAGTAATAAATGAAGCCAAATAAAACCATATGGCTACATACATATGGCGCTCTCTTCTCTTGATAATGGTACCAATCATATTGACTCCAAAGGCCACCCAAATCACGGTGATGGCAATATCGATTGGCCATTCCAACTCGGCATATTCTTTGGAACTGGTAAAACCTAAAGGAAGCGTCACCACGGCAGCAACGATGATCAACTGCCATCCCCAAAAGTGTACCCAACTTAGAGCGTCATTAAACATCCTTGCTTTAAGCAGTCGCTGCATAGAATAATAAGCCCCTGCAAAAAACATATTACCTACAAAGGCAAAAATGACCGCATTGGTGTGTAAAGGACGAAGCCTGCCAAAGCTGTTCCATCCGGCATGCCAATCCCCCAGGAGATTTGGGTAAAACATTACCAGGGCTATGTGGATGCCTACTAACATCCCGATTGTGCCCCAAACTACTGTTGCGATAGCAAAATACTTGACTACCTTATTGTCGTAGCTAAATTTCTCAATTTGCATTATAAAGTGGTTAATTATTAAATATAATTAGCTAGGCGAAAAAATTTAAAGAGCAAATACACCAGCTCAATACATCCAAATATAGGACAAATGTTATTTAATTTGAAAATTTTTAATGAAAGATGAGTTAATTATAGCAGATATAATTTTAAAGGAATAGCTCGCTGGAATTTTTCATTTTATTCCTGTGGGAGAATAAAAAATCCTAGAATAATGTTGGTTTCCATAATATTTTTGGTTCTACTGGTATTATGACGAAGTCGTAATAAGAAATGGCGGACAATCGGCACTGGACATGAATTCTATTAGTGGCATTATTAAAGAACCATTTCATTGTGTTCTATGAATTGTAAACATTTAAAATATTTGGTTGATTCATTAATTTCGATGTAGAACCAAAAAGATAACAAGTATGACTCCCGAAAAGTACCGGAGTTTGAATTAAGAATCCTATATCTCCTTAAACGCCTAAATCAATTGGGAATTGAAGCCACTACGTGGGAAGTCAACTGATGCTGATTTAAAATGAATTAAGAACATTCGAACATTTGAATGGGGAATTTAGAAGTGCTTGTTGAGTCATATTGAATATACTCGTCAGAAATGTAAAATACCGCAAAGACGGTGAGTCGCAGAGAAATCTACAACTTCCGTCACCTCAGCGATTATTTTT
>JAUUZS010000076.1 GCA_030589835.1 Cyclobacteriaceae bacterium | reverse complement strand
CATTGGTCCGGCTTGTAAAGATTTCGTTTTTTACTCATTAGGATTCCATGTTAAGCGTTGTTGGTCAGCTAATAATAGTTTCTCCAGCAGGTGATAATCCAATTCCTGAACATCTTTCTTTTCATCTATTGCCAGGCACGCGGCGGTCGCTGCAGATTGTCCCAAAACCATAAAAACCGGCTCCATACGAATGGAACCAAAAGCGATGTGTGAAGCACTCAGGCAAACCGGGACAAGGAGGTTAGTGCATTCCTCTTTTTTTGGGATAAGCGACCGATAACTAATGGGATATGGTCCATTTACACGTGCTTCTACATTTCCTTCATTTTTGGCATATCCATCCTCATTTACGTATCGTTGTGTATGGTGCGAATCCATACCATAAGCGCCCATACCCACAGCGTCATCTGCCACTTCCAACCCTTCACAATTGTATTGTGTCATCACATATTCACCAATCATTCTGCGGGCTTCGCGAATGTATAATTGCTGCTGCCAACCGTCTTCCCGCTCAAACTCATCTTTGCTCATTCCCCACCTCGACACTTCTTCACGAATGTGCTTTGACATACGCGGATGATAGGCAAGGGTCCACATCAATCCTTTTTGATACTGTCTGTGCTGCGCTCTGATCAGTTCCCTTTCTTCATAACTCGCCTCAGGGTAATTATAATTCTGCCCAATAAAATCAGTAGAGAACCCAGTTCGGTTATTCGTATCTGTTTTACGATTTGGCATTTTAGAGTTTATCCATGGAAAGCCTTCCTCTCCCGCTTCATAATTTCTTAGCAAGAGCTCATAATCCAGAGAATCATAGCCTTGAGGCTTTTCAAATGGTATCCTATTTTCAGGATGGTCGGTCATGCACATTCTGTAGCAATAAGCCTGTATGTGCGCATCTCCATCGCCCTCTTTTCCCAGCCGCTTAGGATTGATGCCCGGCAACAGACCACTTGACGCATCTCCTTTTAGGATATATGGATCTACCCCATCTACAAAATTATGATTAAGGGCATTGTGTGCACGAAGGCCGGTCATAGTGGTGTCTCGCAATTTGGCATTCACCCCATTCATAGTTTCATTGTACCTCTTATTGGACTCCCTACCCACGGTATAGCTGACACCGGCAGCAGCCATAAGGTCTCCTTCATAGGTAGCATCAATAAACATAAGCCCATGATATGCTTCGCCTGACAACATTTTAATGGAAACTATCTTTCCCCCGGCTTTCGTCACGCCTGTGCTTCTGTCCAGCTTTTGGTTCAACACCAATTCAATTTGCTCATTTTCAATAAAATCCTGGTAAACCCTGAGTGCTGCAGAAGGCTCAAAAGTCCACATTGAAGATTCCCCTGCCTTAGTTTGAGTTTGCCCTCCGTCATTATACTCCTTACTTGTCTGCCATTTCCAGTTCTTCGGATTATCATAATAGGCGTTAATCCCCTCATAAAATTCTCTGGAAATTCCTCCTATAGCCTCTTTATTCCCTATATCTGTTTGTCCGAGGCCGCCTGTGGTCAATCCTCCAATTCTATTCGATGGCTCGAGGAGGATTACAGACTTACCCATTCTTTTTGCCTGAATTGCTGCACTAATGCCGCCAGATGTGCCTCCATAGATTACAACATCATATTCATGGGGTTTTGACTCGTTTTGACAGGCGGTAAAAGTAAAAAGTGCGCAGGATAATAAGAACAGGCTAAATAATCTCATATTGGGTATCTGATATGTTTATAAGAAATTTAAAGGCATAACAAAGCTTGACTATACGAAAGAATTGATTGCCCGGCAATATTCCAAATAACAAAGGCCAAATTACTAACAAATTCCAGATTTCATTTTTAAACCCATCGGATAATACGATACCCATCGGAATTGGTCAGAAGGAAACACCTGACGGAATAAAAGCTACAAAAACTACTCTGCAATCAGCCGTTATACGGCACTTAGGAATACCTGAAATCCTTGTCTTCGGAATCACAGCAGAAAGCCATCACACCCCGGCCGGTGAGGCCAGTGGCATTTTATTGAAATGGCATTTTATAAATATTTTGATTAGATTCAGCGCTTCGGATTACTCCCAAAATCGTAATAGTAATGTGCACAAATACTTATTCTGTGCTAAAAATGGAAAGCTCCCTGGCTTCAGCAAGCCAGTCTCGCTGACAAGGAGGGCCTCTCATCTATTCTGAATCGCTCAGTTTAGCTTATTGTTTAATATTAAGAGCCATGTCCTTTTTCCATTTTTTATATCCTACAATAGCCAACACCGTCAAAAACATAAACAATACTGCCGTGGGATAAAGCTCTTTATATATATAAATTCCAATTGAAACGGCATCAACTACAATCCAGATCAGCCAGTTTTCCAGTACTTTTCTGGCAAGCATCCACGTGGCCACAAAGCTTAGCGCTGTGGTAAATGAATCCCAATAAGGAAGGTCAGAGTTTGTAAATGAGCTCAGAATCCATGCAATGAAAAAGAATAGAAATAGCGTAATGCCTGATAGGATTCCTGTCATTTTCCCGGAAACGGCACTCACTTTCAGCTCACTGCGATGGTGGTTTTCTTTATTTCCAAACAGCCACATAAACCATCCGTAAAAACTGACCACTAGAAAATACACCTGAAGCGACATATCGGCATATAACCTGGCGCCGATGTAAATATAGATGTACATGGTCACCATAATGATACTTACCAACCAGTACCACACATTTTGCCTGATCTGCAAAAAAATAGCTATAAAACCAAGACCGGAGGCGATGAGTTCAAAATAGTTTTCAGCGATCCAATCTATTACCAATTCCACTAAGAAGGGATTTTTTCCAATGCAGCGTTGATCACCTTCATCACAAAAACAGAGTGTGGCAACTCAAAGGATTTCTTGATTTCTATGGTAATGGCTCCCATTACGTCATCGTACTCGCCAAATACCTGTGTGCTCATTCCACTGGTTTTTACCACCAGATTATTATACGCTTTCATTCTTCCGATAAAATCCTTAATCGGTGGAATGTATTTTTCGGTCAAAGGATAATAGCTTATTTCTACTGAAGTTTGCATGGCTATAATATTGATATTTATAATAAAATATTGCATTGCAAAAATAAGAAGTGTAATGTTATTGCCTCAACAAACTTTGCTTTTTGAGTAAGTTTTTTATTTAAAAGTATTTAAAAATCATTTGCCAAAAGCTAAAAGGTGAAAAGTCAACGGACAATCTTCTAACTTCTAACTTCTAGCTCCCAGCTTCTAACTTCTATCTTGCCCTATTGAGCGTTATGGATTATTCACAATAAAATAGATTAAGCTAAAGCAAAGCCTTAATTTTGAACATGAGAAAAATCAACTGGGGGATTATCGGCACAGGAAATATTGCCCATTCCTTTGCCAGGGATTTCGTTTATGTGCACCATGGGAATTTAGCGGCTGTGGCTTCCCGTTCGTTAGATAAAGCTGAAGGGTTTGCAGACGAATTCAATATTTCTAAGGCATTTGGCAGCTATGAGGAATTGTATAATTCAAATGAAATTGATGCGGTATATATTGCTACACCGCATCAAATTCATTTAAAAAATGCTACAGACGCACTGAAAGCCGGAAAAGCTGTGCTTTGTGAAAAACCCATTACCATCAATCCAGAGGAGTGCAACAAACTTATGGATATTGCCAAATCTACGGGCAATTATTTGATGGAAGCCATGTGGACATATTTCCTCCCTGCGATTGCAGAGGCTCAGAAATGGATTGAGGATGGGGAAATTGGCAACGTAAAATACCTCAAAGCCGACTTTGGCTTTAAGGCAAATGTGAATAGGGAAGCAAGATTATTCGATCCCCAATTTGCGGGAGGCGCTTTGCTGGATATCGGCATATACCCTATCGCCTTGGCATGGTTGTTTTATAAGCAGGCTCCTGAAAAAGTGTCTGTAAATTTTAAAAAAGCAAATTCCGGTGTGGATATCGAAGAAACCATGATTTTTGAATATAAAAATGGTGAAATGGCCAACCTTGCTGCGTCAATTTTATATAACATGCCTAATGAAGCAATTATAATCGGAGAAAAAGGCATGATCAGAATACCAGATTTTTTCATGGCTAAATCATGTTTTCTATATGAAAACGGAGATCTTAAAAAACAGTTTACGGATCCATCCAAATGTGTGGGTTACAACTATGAAGCAGATGCGGTAAGCATGGATTTGATTGCAGGCAAAACGGAGTCGGCAGTAGTGCCACTAAGCACTAGCCTGAAAATTCAGGAAATGATGACGCTTGTAAAAGAGCAGTTTTAAGCCATGAGTAAGATCAAATACCTGCATACCAATATTAATACAAAATTGGAGTTGATGACAAATAGAAAAGATATTGAGAACAGAGAGGACATAATAGTCCTTGTTGATTCATTTTATGATAAAGTGCTGAAGGACGATACTATTGGATACATTTTCAAGGATGTTGCCAACATAAATCTAGAAAAGCATATGCCAACCATGTATGACTTTTGGGAAACCACGCTTTTCCACCAGTCTGTATATAAAGGCAATCCCATGCGTGTTCATGTCAAGCTTAACCAAAAAGAACCCCTAAAAAAATCTCATTTCGAACGATGGCTGAAGCTGTTCAATGAAACCGTGGATGAGCTGTTTGAGGGTGAGAAAGCAGAATCGGTAAAAACCAAGGCGCTTTCTATTGCCACGGTCATGCAGATCAAGGTGTATCAGGCACCTGGCACATAGCTAAAAATCCGGGATAAAATAAACACAATAACAGGAACCTATTCTAAAATATCTGTTGACATATAAGCCTATTTTGCTATCTTCATGCATTCTAATAATATTATGATTCTATATACTTTTTTAACCCTATAAACATAAACTCATGAAAAAAATTATTCCCTCCGCTCATTCAAAGGTTTTGATTTTTATGCTTCTTTTTTTTGTAGTAGCTGCATGTATAAATCAAAACACTGAAAGCGAAAATCAAAAATCTGAATCTATGGAGTCCCCTGAAGTAAGTAAAAAGCAACTGAGGCATGTGGTGTTGTTCAAATATAAAGAAAGCGCCACTGCCGAAGATATCGCCAAAATAGAACAGACATTTGCTGCCCTTCCAGGAAAAATCCCTCAAATCAGAAGCTACGAATGGGGAACGAATAACAGCCCTGAAGGCCTGGACAAAGGTTTTACACATTGCTTTTTTCTTACCTTCGACAGCGAGGAAGATCGTGCCATATACTTGCCACACCCAGACCATAAAGCTTTTGGTAGTGTATTGGGTCCACATCTCGAGGATGTCCTTGTTCTGGATTATTGGACAAAATAAGGGAAGTTCGTTTCTCTTTGGCAAATCGGGCTAAGGAGATACTTTCCTTATTGGTTACATGAATAATTGTAAGTTGAAATCTTAATAAAGGTAAAAATGCTAAGACGGGAGTTCCTGATAAAATCTGCTAAAGGACTTGCAACTGCCGGAATAGGAGCCGCCAGTGGAGGTCTTTTATCCGCCTGTGGCGATAAAATTTCCTCAGATATAAGACTCGACACTTTTATTCCCCTACCAATTCAGGTAGTAATAGATGACGTAGGTTGGTGGTCTGGAAAGGATGGCAGCCAGTACAATGAGCCTTACAGAACAGGGATTAACCGCAATCATGTACTAGCTGATTACCAGGCCATTATTGATTTGGGAAAAGCCCTGAGTATTCGGCCACAATCAGCCATGGTGCTCGGAGAGTGGGACAAGCAAAATATATTACGCAAAGTGCCCCACAGCACATGGATGGGTAAAAAGTGGGATAATAGCAAATGGGTTGGTCCATGGCTCGAAGAAGTTGCAGATTTGATTGACCACAACCTACAATATTTTGAAATCACCATGCATGGACTTTGTCACGAGTGGTGGACGAATGGTAAATTTACCCGAGCAGAGTGGGCAGATGAAAGAGGCGTCATGCGCCCAAAGGAAATTCTCGAACAGCACCTTGATGCCTATGCCGAAATTATGCATCAAAATAACCTTGGAACAATTCCCAAATCATTTGTGCCCAACGCATTCAGACATGGTTTTGGTATCACGGAAGGCAACGACACCAGTATGGCAGAATTGCTGCGAAGCAGAGGATTCACCTACATCAACACGCCCTTTGCTTCTATGTTGAACAAGGAAGCCGTGCAAAATGATGCTTTTGGAGTGGATTCCGGGGTCATGACAGTCGATAGAGGGAATGATATATTGAATTGGAATGTAATAGGTGTCCTGCCTGAAGGGCATATTGAAGGATCAACATGCGGACTTCACTGGCCCAATCTGCTTCACGAAAACGCCGAAAGAAATTCAGAAATCGTTCAGGGGTGGGTGAAATTGCTTACTCAATATAATGAAAAACCTGAAACGATGCTGGCCGAAAATTCGCAGTTTTTCCAAAAACAACTCGCACATCATATGCTCACAAAAATAGAGATAAAGGTAGGCGATATTTTATTGGATTTTTCAAATACCAACAAATTAGAGACAGTTCTTCCAAATGACGAAATCACCGTTAAAGTACAAAGCGATAAAGAAATTATTTTTTCGGCTGATGACATTAGTATACATTCCATAACGTCAAAAAAAGGACAAGATTCCATTCTATATAGCCTGAACCTGGATATGGAAAACCAACGAAATGCCTCAATATCCATTAAACCTAAATCGTAGCTACTGGATCTGATTATATTTCAGAAACATCATGTTATAAATCTTCTGGAATGAGATTGGCTTTTATTAAGCGTCCCACAAATCTTCCATTTCCTCCAACGTTTTGCCTTTGGTTTCAGGAACAAGTTTCCAGACAAACACGGCAGCCAGAATACCCATCAGTCCATAAATCCAGTAGGCAAAGCCATGATTAAATTTATCGTTCAACAAACTGTTGTCGTTCATCATCGGGAAGGACCAGGAGACAATAAAATTTGCAACCCATTGTGCTGCTACGGCAATCGACATTGCCCCTCTTATCCGGTTAGGGAATATTTCAGAAAGCAACACCCAAGTTACCGGGCCCCATGACATGGCAAAAGAAGCGGTATATAAAAGCATAAATATCAGCGCCCCATAACCAAGAGAATCAAAATAGAATGATGACCCAAGAGCCAGCATACTAATTGCCATGCCAATTGCGCCTATAATTTGCAGGGGCTTTCTGCCAAACTTATCTACTGTAAATATTGCCAATACCGTAAAAGTCAAATTTACGATGCCCACAATTATAGTTTGCAATAGGGAGGATTCCGTGCCACTGCCCATACTTTTGAATATTTCCGGGGCGTAATACAGTACCACATTTATACCTACAAACTGCTGAAATATAGAAAGGGAAATGCCTATTACAATGAGTATCCAACCATAAGAAAGCCAGGGAGCGTCCTTGATTTTTAAGGAATCTTTGATCTCTTCAAGGATTCCCTTTGATTTATCGGGACCATTTAATTTATGTAAGACTTTCAGCGCTTTTGAATCCTGATTTTGCATTACCATAAATCTCGGTGTCTCAGGAACAAAAAACAGCAAAAGCAGGAATATCCCGGCAGGTATCAGTTCTGAGGCAAACATCCAGCGCCAGCCAACGGCATTTAGCCAGGCTTCATCTCCTTGCCTCGCAATAAAGTAGTTTACAAAGTAAATCACCAGCATACCAAATATGATGGCAAACTGGTTCCACGACACGAGCTGGCCTCTTATTTTTGGTGGTGCTATTTCAGCAATATACATCGGCGAAAGCATGGAGGCCAATCCTACGCCTACTCCACCAATGATTCTGTACAGGATAAAAGAGGTGATGTTTTCGACCCCAAATATGTTCATGGTTTCCGGAATGGCTGATCCTATAGCAGATAAGGCAAACAATAGAGCTGCCAATACCATTCCTCTTTTTCTACCCAACTCTTTAGATATAAACCCGCCTAAGGCACCTCCAATTACACAGCCAATCAGTGCACTCGAAACCGTAAATCCTTTGAGTGAATTTGCTGTTTCCTCATCCAGAATAGGTTCTCCCTTAAAATTATTAGATATCACCCAAGTAGCAATCACAGCTAAAATCACTATAATCAATATTCCTTTTCCCCTGCCTACCAATTTTATCAGGACACCTCCAGCAGCTAATAATACGATATAAATAGCGACATAAACCGTGATCCGATATTCAATAATCACTGAGCGGGCTTCTCCATTTTCAAGATTTAAGGATTCTATAAAAAATGATTGGATGGATCCCACTGCTCCGGAAATCACAGCGGTGTCGTAACCAAATAGCAAGCCTCCAAATGTAGCAACCAGAGTTAGCCCCATTACAAAAGAATTGCTTCCTCCATTCGATTTTGACATGTCATTCATAATTATGGCTTTAAAAAGTCGTTGTGAATATAAATACTTATCCTTAGAAACTCAGAGTTCATATATTATTTTTCAAAAAAAATATAGTCACCTTGCTAATGAAAACATAAAGTATAAATGTACTATTTTCATACAACCCTTTTTTATTGCAATTCCATACTTCCTTTTAGTGTATTGGGTACTAAAAGGAACATTTTTAGATTAAGGACTTATTCGCACAAACGGTGAAGCCTTTAAAAGCAGCTATTTCCCATTAATATAATCAGGACATCAAAAACAAAAAACAATTAAAATTAGTTTTGCGTTTTTAGTAAATTGCCGTTTCATTTCAAAGCACTTTACAATCGATCATGCCGCAAATAACGCAGGAACTTGGTACAGAAAGTATTTCCAAACTGTTAATCAGACAGTCGGTTCCCGCTTCAATCGGATTTCTGATCATGTCCATCTATTCCATTGTTGATACAATATATGTGGGACTTTGGATTGGCCCATTGGCCATAGGAGCCATTACTGTGGTTATGCCCATTTCTTTTTTGATATCATCCATTGGCATGGCAGTGGGTGTTGGAGGGGCTTCCATTATATCGAGAGCTCTAGGAGCCAGTGACAAAAAACGGGCGCTAAAGACCTTTGGCAACATGGTAAATATCACCCTTCACTTTGCCGTCATATTATTAATTTTTGGCTATATCCTCGATGACGAAATATTACATCTTTTTGGAGGGAAAGGCGATATTCTTCCCTATGCCAAGGAATATTTTAGGGTAATATTGATTGGCGTCCCCTTTCTCACATGGGCGATGATGTCAAACAATGTGATCAGAGCCCAGGGCAGGCCAAAAGTAGCCATGTTGGTGATGGTAATTCCAGCCTTAATAAATATTATACTCGATCCCATTTTTATCATCGTTTTGGATATGGGCCTTGCCGGTGCCGCTTGGGCAACGACCATTTCTTATATAATAAGTGCCGGTTATGCTTTACATTTTTTTCTAAAAGGAAATAGTGAAATCAGTTTTATTTTCAAATATTTCAAACTTGAAATTGGTATATTTAAGGAAATATTTGAAATTGGAAGCATCACCCTTGCCAGGCAGGGTTCAATAAGCCTACTGATTGTGGTGCTGAATCACTCGCTTTACCATTATGCCGGAGAAATGGGAATTACTGTTTATGGCATTATTAACCGTGTTATGATGTTTGCACTTTTCCCGGTGATAGGAATTGTCCAGGGATTTTTGCCTATAGCAGGATTCAATTATGGTGCAAAAAAAGCGGATAGGGTAAAATTGAGCATTAACATATCCATTCGTTATGCTATGGTGCTGGCCTCCTGCATATTGGTCATTATATTTATTTTTTCTGATAAGGTGGTTACCGCCTTTACCACCGATACAAATTTGATACGGGACAGCTCATTTGCATTAATATTTGTTTTTATGATGTCTCCACTAATTGCAGTGCAGATGGTTGGATCGGGATATTTTCAGGCTATTGGTAAAGCCTTGCCTGCCCTGCTGCTTACTATGACCAAACAAGGTTTTTTCCTTATTCCGCTTGTATTGATTATGCCAAAATTTTACGGGGTAAATGGTATTTGGTATTCCTTTCCTATAGCCGATGTGCTTTCCGCTTCAGTAACCTGGGTGTTTCTGCAAAAAGAGATCAAAAAGAATTTGATGTTTCGAACTAGTGGAATAGCTAAATCTGCTACATAATATTGATATAATTAAATATTTTGTGTGTTTAATTATATAATAAAATTAATAATTGCATTTTTTCTATATTTTATTTCACTTTATATGGTCACTTTTTAACTTGACAAAGTATCTACTGTCGTATTTGAGGGTTAAAATAAGCTACAATGACAATTAGTTCACTCTTTTTTAAGCGCATAAATTCATTCGTTATTTTTGATAAAGCTGCATTCAATTCATTTTTAGTGAAAATGGAAGTGCTAACAGACAGTAATCTGATCGTTAATTCAGTAAGGATCTTAATCTTAGTCGCCGCATTACTATTATCCTATATTCATTCCTCTGAGCGGGATAAAAATGATTCGGGCAAAAACAAAATTGAATTGAAACAACAAAGTGTAATCTCTGTTAATAATGATTCGAAGCCCTATAAAATTATTGTGCCCTAATCTGGACAAGCCAGAAAAGTCCCTAGAGTTTCAAGTATTTAAAGTGCCTAAAGTTGAAGAATTCTTCTCAACTTTAGGCACTTTAAACTTTAGTTCACTCCAAACTTTTGCCAAATAATACACGAATATTATAACTTAGATACTAGTGTCATGGAATTAATACGAGAGAACTTGCCATTTTGGCTCTTTCCTTTTCCATTATTATCATAGAGATTATCAACACTTGGTATCGCTATCTTGAAATTTTCGCCATTTGCGCCTGCCCAGTCTGGCCGACATGATGGCGATTTCTGACACTTGGGTGAAAGTTTTTCATGAAAAAAACAGCTGAACCTATACATCATTATTTCACGAATGTTTCGTATTTCCAATAATTCAATATCAACATTATATGGAGGTTTCTAACATGGTAAATAGCTGATAAACAACACAAAGCAATTCCATAATTGCGTATTTATTTTTTTTTAAATCCTTGTGCTGCTTAGCGACACTCTGGGTAATCGCCCTGCTTAGCCAACAGGCGGTTGTTTCTTAAAGTACCTCAAAGAAGACACGGGAGCCGCATAATGGTGATATGTGCTATATATCACTGATATTTAATGACATATCACCAATAGTATTTTACGCAGGACTTCAGCGATATACCATTATTCATAATAAATATTACATTG
>JAUUZS010000431.1 GCA_030589835.1 Cyclobacteriaceae bacterium | reverse complement strand
GGGCATTCGGATGTCGTGGCAGGGCTGTTAATCGGAAATACCAAAGACATCGATAGCATCAGTGTGAATGAATTTGAGCTGCTTGGCGGAAAAATAGCACCTATAGAAGCCTGGCTTATCATGCGAAGTCTGCGGACATTGCCCATCCGAATGAAAGCACATCAGGAGCATGCCATGAAGGTGGCTGAATATCTGGAACTTCATCCTAAAATTGAAAAGGTAAATTATCCGGGGCTTAAAAGTTTCTCTCAATATGAACTGGCAAAAAAGCAAATGTCAGGATACAGCAGTTTGATGTCCTTCAAACTTAAAACAACGAATTTAGATCAAATCAAATCTTTCTTCAACAGCCTGGAAATATTCAAAATTGGAGTGAGCTGGGGAGGTCATGAAAGCCTGATCTATGCACCGGCCATTAGTTATCTGAAGGAACTAAGCCGTACCCAATTTGAAGGACTTGGGATTTCGCTCGGGGATATGCGTATTTCTGTCGGTTTGGAAAATCCCGAGGATTTAATGAATGACCTCAGTCAAGCGCTAGAAAAAATCAAGTAGATAAAAAAAGCCGATAATATTGACATCTAAATAGCATTGAAATGAAAAAGCAACACTTTTTATTATTACTACTGTTTTGTACCATTTTCTTCACTGCAACGTACGGACAAGACAAGTCTTTTGACGAATTGGATGGAGCTGAGATCCGAGTGTATAAAACTGTGGATGGAACAGACCTGAAAATGAGCATCATCTATCCTGAGGATTATAAAAAGGGCAAAAAGTATCCTGCTGTGGTATTCTTTTTTGGTGGCGGATGGAATAAAGGAACAGTTCAGCAATTTGAGCAACATTGTCATTTTCTGGCTTCAAAGGGCATGATCGCCATGACTGCCAATTATCGTGTAAAATCCAGGAATCAATCTACACCATATGACGCCGTCGAAGATGCTAAATCAGCTATCCGTTGGGTACGGGAAAACGCCAAGGAATTGGGTGTGAAAAAGAATAAAATAGTGGCTGCAGGAGGCTCTGCAGGTGGTCACCTGGCGGCATGCACCGGCATTATCCCCGGATATGAACTGGCCGGTGAAAATCTAAAAATAAGTTCTGTGCCAAATGCCATGATCCTGTTTAATCCGGTAGCCAATACGATGCCCAAAGGCTACGGCTTTAAACGCTTGGGCGATAAGGCAGAATCTATTTCACCCGCCCATCATGTGGTTAAAAAACTTCCTCCAACATTGATCTTTCATGGTACTGCTGATACGACCGTACCGTATGAAAATATCACAGATTTTCAATCTAAAATGGAGGCAAAGGGCAACACCTGTGAGGTCATCGCTTTCGAAGGGCAGGGGCACGGTTTTTTCAATTATGGAAGAAGCGAGCATAGATACTACTACCTGACCATTGGGAGGATGGAGGAATTTTTAATGGGGCTGAAATTCATTCGGGCTAGTAAAGACTAAAAGTTAAGGACTAAAAGTTAAGGGCTAAAAGTTAAGACTAAAAGTTGGACGGACGGATTTGTCAGCCCCACCATTCTGTTCAGGGACATGGTAATGCCAAAAAGCCTATACGGTGAAGATTATAATCATTTTTTCAACATCGATTCAAGGCCTTTAAGGTCATCCGTCCCGATCAGGTCGACCTGGGCATGTTGTAATACTTTCCACACCGCAGTGCGCTTTGGCCCCGGTCTGTCAGGAGTAGCCCAAAAGCGTAGCAAATATCCATTTTGGTGCGCCTTTTGGGCAAATAATACCAGTTTGTCTTTTTGGTCAGCAGGCATTTTCCCCTTACCTTTCCAGGAAAAATACTTATTCCAATTATCACTCACCAAAGGCATTAATGAGGCATCCATTCCTGATTCAAGGTCTGGGATTCGGCCATCATAACCCGCATATCTTACTTTTTGGTTTTGCATATATTCTTTAGGTCTGTTTCCAGAAACAATGACCGTAACCGCACCGGAGCTTTTTGTTCCCGAATCATATGAGGTAAGCAACTCCTTATAACCTTCAAGTATTTGGTGCAGTAGCTTATACGTCTTCAATCCATCATCTTTTATATCAACAAGCAGGATGATGTCTTTTGAATCGCCATATACTGAACCCTTATTTTTTGTTATAATATTTTCTAGCGGATTGAGATATAATTGACGAAGTGTCCTGCCGGGTTTTATTTTATTGAAATCATGTGCCACAAAAAGTGAATCACCAATGGAAAAGACGTCTGCTTCAATGCTTTTAAATTTACAATCCAGCGCATCCAGTAATGGCCGTTTATGATTGTAATCGTTGTGTGCATGTGCCGGTATGGTAATAGCTTTTTGCGTATCCTGGGCTCTACAAATAGAAACTAATGCTAAAAGGAGGCAAACGCCTATTGTTATAATATTCTTCATTTAATAAATCTTGAATAATGAATTGTTTAATTATGATAGCAAGGAATTAGCAGATAGCGGACTTTATGGATAGACACTAAAATATGCTTCTTAATTCTCTATTTCCTCAATTAAAATAGGCCTGTTCTCTTTCACAGACTTTAATGCTG
Organism: Cyclobacteriaceae bacterium; assembly: GCA_030589835.1. Next base: position 1,832 of record JAUUZS010000431.1, on the reverse strand, counting down.
CCAGCGCAATTTTCATTGCTGCCAGTGCATCTTTTCCTGTAACAGGTAGCTCAACCCCATTTTGAACTGACTTGAAAAATGCATCCATTTCATTGAGATAAGAAGTGGTATATCTTTCCAAAAAGAAATTGAGGGGTAAAGAACCCTGAACACCTTCAGCTCCATAAAACTGATGGTTGTCCGGATAGTTGTTGTCCACTTTTGCCATACCTTTTGAACCAAATACTTCCAGGCGCTGATCATACCCATATACTGCTTTTCTACAGTTGTCGATATTGGCCATGGTGCCATCTTCAAATGTTAGCGTAGTAAGGGCGGTATCGATATCACCGGCCTCACCGATCGCGGGATCGACCAGAACAGCGGCTTTGGAATACACTTCCACTACTTCTTTATTCATAATGTAGCGGGCCATATCAAAATCATGGATGGCCATATCCATAAACAATCCACCTGAAACGTGGATGTAGGATATGGGAGGAGGCCCCGGATCACGGCTGGTGATTTTTAGGATCTGTGGATCGCCAAGCTGACCAGAATCCACCATGCTTTTTATTTTCAGAAAATTCGGATCAAACCTTCTGTTGAAACCAAGCATAAGCTTAACTCCTGATTTCTGCACGATTCCCAGGCTTGTTTGTACCTGTTCCAATGAAAGATCAAGAGGTTTCTCGCAGAATATATGTTTACCGGATTGTGCCGCCAGTTCAACAAAATTGGCATGCGTATCGGTCGGAGAGCAAATGATCACGGCCTTGATTTCTTTGTTTTCAATAATGTCATTGAAGTCTCTGGAAAAGGGAAGGTTTTTGCTTTTCACAAACATTACTCCCTCATCAGAAGGATCAGCGACCAATACAATTTCCACATTTGGAAAATTCTGGAGTATATTTTCTATATGTATTTTGCCAATACGTCCGGCACCTGCTACGCCTATTTTTAATTTTTTCATGTGTCTTAAATTTAATGGATTTATAAAACGAGGATTAGGGTATCCGTTCTCCTCGTGTTGTATTCAGTAGATTAAAAGCCTAGTGTTTTAATATAATCACGATTATTCTGGGCGCACACTTTCGGTTCGCCCATGCCCGGAAGTACATCCTGCTCCACCACGATCCAACCCTCATAATCCCTTTCCTTTAGTTCATTGGCGATTTGTTGAAAATCAACATTCCCTTTACCTAATTCGCAGAAAACACCCTGACTAACAGATTCAAAATAATCCCATTTATTTTTTCTTGATGCTTCCCCAATGTTTGCTTCATAATCTTTGAAGTGAACATGCCAGATTCTGTTGTAGTGTTTTTTTAAGGTAGCAACAGGATCACCCCCTCCAAAAGCCAGATGCCCCATATCGAGGCAAAGACCAAGCAAATCAGGATTGGTAAGCTCCATTAATTTATCAAGCTCTGCCGGTGTTTCTACATATCCACCACAATGATGATGGAAAACAGTCCGCATTCCATACATCGCAACTACAGCGGATGCAACTTTTTCAGCGCCTTTGGCAAATATTTCCCATGCTTCATCGTCCAGCCCCATTTCACTAGTGATCCTTCCTGCATTATTTGTTCGTGTCGGAACAGTGCCATTGTCATCTGCCAAAACGATAAATGCTTTTTCATAACCAGCAGCGTGCATCAATCCAGCTACTTTTAGCGCTTTTTCGATGCCGTCATTGTGGGAGGATTCATTGCTGAGAGCAACTGGAACAAAGGCACCCAGCAGTTCCAGGTTTCTTGCTGACAATTCCCTTGATAAATCATCCGGATCTGTTGGCATAAAGCCCCAATCTCCCAGCTCTGTTCCAGCATAACCGGTTTCCTGAATTT
>JAUUZS010000299.1 GCA_030589835.1 Cyclobacteriaceae bacterium | reverse complement strand
TCACCTTAAAATAAATTTAACTTTTACGAGCTTATCTTACTGTCCACTCAAATATAGCAGGTCCACCAACACATTTTTCAAAAAAAAGTTTATTGGTTAAAAGTTTATCATCAACTTCCTTTCCTTCAGATCATGGTTGTCATAAATAATTTCGTTTGAAAGTCTTACCTGATGAAATTCCGGCTTTTTTAACGCATGCCCTGATGTAAATATGATATTATAAATAAGCTATTCTTCCTCCGGTAGTTCGGTAATAGTTTGAAGGCCAATATATTTGATAAATAATTCACCGGCTTCGGATTGTATTTGAATTTTTCCTGAAGTTACCGGCACTTCAATACCATCCTCAGTTTTTTGTCTGCTATCTGTGAGTACGAGTACTTTTTTTCCATTTACCACATGCACACTTTTTCCCCCGATGGTATATAGATCCAAGGTATTCCATGCTCCTTTGGGATTTTCGTTATCGCTATTTCCTTTGCACAGCCAGTTGTTCCCTCCAAATGTCACTTCTTCGCCATTGTTGTCATAAACGTAAAACCGTGTTGTGGTATCAGGAATTACTTTTGCGGTATTGACAATGCCTGCTACGGTATAGAAATCCCCGCAATGTCCCTCTTCTATTTGAAACTCATTGGAACGCATCCAGGAATTATGACCAATCCCTACAGGGCCAACAGAATGATAGAGGATTCCGCTATCCATGGTTTCTTGCAATCGCGGAAACCATTTCTTATTGCCCCACTTAAAAATCACCCTGAGATGATAATTTTCATATTCCTCCTTTGATACTATTGCGCCATATACCTCTCCGGAAATTCGTAGCATTTTTTCACCCTCATTGTCAACCTCCGTAAATACGCCATAAGGATCATTGTCCCAACCAAGATGTAGTGATTTGTCGATAACTTCATTTCCTATATCCACATTATGCGATTCAAAATAAGTCCAGTGGGCAGTAAGATATGTTTGCCAGGCATCTAAACCATTTCCGTTATACAGGTCAGTCCAATGGCTTGCTTTTTTTTCTGTACAGCCATTCAGGCTTAAAAAGCCAATCACTATCATTAACATCACTACCTTTAGTTTTTTCATTATGCTATCTTTCGTTTTGCTTATAAATCGTTTACGGAAATATTTTTTTTGCATTGCTCATCTGATTCAGGCTAATTCCATCTTCAGGGTTTTGATTTTTAAATGTAGCATTAATTTTGTTCTCACTTCCCATTATTTATTCCACCAAATAAAGCTAATTCAAATATTTTCATGTAGCAGTCAACCTCTGAAAATCCGATATCCCTTAACCAATCACATTGCTTGCTAACTGACTCCAACTTATTTAATTTTTTATGATTAGGGTCGTGATATATTTCATTAATTTCATCCTTAGTCTTTTCATCACCTATATGTTTTTGATAATCAATCATGCCATCATCAAACAAGTCAGTAAATAATTCTTCGAGTTTGTCTGCCGGGGAAGCTACATGCTCAAGATTAAGGAAAATCCCATTTGGTTTCAGTAAATTAAAAATATCCTGATACAAGCGCTTTTTCTTTTCATTGCTGATGTGATGAATAGAAAACCCGGAAATAATAAGGTCAAATTTGTCAGATGATTTAATGGCTTCAAACCAATTCGCTTCACTAAAATCACGGACAATAAATTCAGATAAATTTTCCTGATCCTTTTGTCGTGCCTTACTAATCATCTCATTCGAGCAGTCAAGAAATACGCCTTGTGTAGTTGGGTATAATTGATAAATAAAATGTCCGAGAAATCCATCTCCACAACCCAGGTCCAAAAAGTGCTTAATAGCAGGATTATATTTTTCAATTATCCTCGAGATGATATCCAATTGTTCTTTTGCCTGAGGAAAAAATTGTCTGACTCCGTCAATATACTTGAATAGCTTTTCCTTTCTTTCCCAATAATTCATTTTGCTCATTTCGTGTTAAGTTAATAGTATGTTGATCTTCGTTTGTGCGATGCAGGAATTTTTTATTACACGTAGTGCTTTTTTGGCAAAAGTATTATTCCAATAGACCAATCCATTTTAGTTAGAATGAAATCAGTACATCGCTCTCAAGGGAAGGAACCCGAATGTTGGGAACTTTCCGGCCTCTTTGAGATCAATGCACATGAACTTGATACGGCAGTTGTTAAGCAATAGTGCATAAATGCATGGCTATCTCAAAATCGTTATAGGCCCTTTTTGTGGTTTAGTGCCGTCACCAAATTGTATTATATAAAAATAGGTATCCACGGGCAGGTTCTTCCCGTTAAGGGTACCATCCCAATCGTTTTGATACCCTACTGTTTCATATACTTTTGTTCCCCACCTATTGAATATTTCTAATTTGCTATCAGGATGAAATAAGATGTTTCTGATTTGCCATACATCGTTAGCCCCATCATGGTTTGGTGTAAAGGTATTTGTAGTCACAATTTCATCAGACACTGTCACCATAATTTCATCAAACGCGCTGCACCCATTTATACCAATGGCTTCTACGGTATAAATGGTGCTTTCTTCTGGTTTGATTGTTGGAGTAGGACTGGTGTTTCTGTTCATCCAAAAACTGGGTGACCATAAATAGTAGGTATTAGGATAGTCATGCACTCCACCTATCATCAGCTCATCTCCATATATAATCGTGGTATCTTCACCCGCATCAGCAGAAGGAACTTCCAGTACGTTCATATCCACAACGCTACCAGGGCCTTCGCAATACCCATTTGTTAGCGTCACATAATAATCTTTAGAAATATCTAATGGCACAATAATATGACCGTCATTTAAGCCAACTATTTTCTGATTGTTTTCATCTCGCCACACGTAATTTCCATCTTTACCTCCCTCTACTTTAACGTTGAGTTCGCCTGGGCCACAAATTTCATAAAAGTCTTCTGCAATTGTTTCCGGAGGTATTTCTTTCACCAATACTGCAATGACATTGTTTGCTGTGGTAGTTCCACAAACATTGGTAATATCAGTTGAATAGCTTCCTGGTTCCGGGATTGATATTCGTTCGTTGTTTTCTGCAAAATTTTGACCTTCATTATACCATACCCAGGTTTCACCCGAATAGTTATCAAAGGAAAAAATTACACTATCTCCAATACAGAAAATGGTGTCACCTTCAATATTTATGTCCCTGGCTATAGGTAGATAAATATGCTGGATTTCTGATATTTCACTGTTGGTTATTCCGCATCTGTTTTCCATAGAAACGAAATAGGTGCCTGCAGTATCGGTATATGCCTGGTGGGCTGAAAAATTATCTACCACCTTTCCATCGTTGACAAACCATTGATAGGTGACTTCTTCCTCGATGGGTACATTCAAAAGAACGCTATCGTAAAAACAAAACAAGGCAGGACCATCAACTATAATCTGTTGCTGAATTGGCACTTCTTTTACCTTCAGAAAATGGGTGTCGTCCGCAGGTGTAAGCCCACACCCGTTTTCCATTACCAAGATGTATTGGCCTTCGGATTTTGCTTCAAAAAAATTGGCCTGAGTATTTATGGTCGTGTCGCCATTATCCCACATATAGGTTGTTCCTGACTCATAGGGAACAAAAAACTGACTGCTATCACCCAAACATATGGTGTCGTTTCCGATTAATTGCAGTTGCTGAGTAAGCGGAATATCATCTTTTATAACCACTACGACACTATCCTTGCTATCTACAACACACTCTCCTTTGGTTAGCTGTAAGGTATATGTGCCCACCGTGTCAATGCCAATATTCGGTTCATCCTCACCGAAAAGTACACCATTACGCATCCAGTTGTAATGGACCCGGGGTTGTTCGTCAGTTTGCATTGCTACCTCAATCGGCTGATTGCCACAGATGCTTATCGTGCCGTCTCTATAAATTTTCGGTATTTCAGGTGGGTCTTCTCTTCTGATCTCAATGATATTGCTTTCGGCGATGGTGCCACAGGCATTTGTCAATTCTACATGATAATCACCCTCCTCAGTGACCACGATTGCCGAGCTGTCAGCATTTAGTCGCACCCCATTTTTATACCAACTAAAAGTCGTTAACATTCCCAAGGGAAGGCTCAATGTTGTTTCAATGGCCTGACCACAAAGAGGCTCTCCACTTAGTACATTTAATGCATTCGCATCTATATTGTCAATTGGAGGCAAAATTATCCAGCCACTATTCCCTCCATCATTGATCGATCGTTCAGCAATAAATTCGGCTCCTCCAAAGGCTTTATTGTTGTTCAGGATCAGGTATTGATTTTTTACCTTACCCGACAACATTCTGAATGCCCCACCATTGATACGTATCGGATTACCGGATGTTCCAGTCGCATTGAGTTCCCTGAGGGTTTGCTCCCCGTCAATAAATACCTTTGCACCATAAGTAATGGTCAGCCGATCGATATCATTGTCATCGTGAATATAAATGATGCAAGCGATATTTACATTTTGATATTCTTTACCTCCACCAATAAAATACCCGGACCCCCTGTTGGAGAAGACATTAATCTCGGAAGAATCGCTTGAAAAATTTACTTCATGAGAAATTTTCCAGGATTCGACAGAAATAGATGAACGGCCAATATCAAAGGCCATTCCATTGTTATCAATATTTGAGCCATGTCCATAATCGATTAAAGGCACATCAACGGGATAATTATTGGTGCTAAAGTCACCATTTGAGGACACAAATTCAGATCCCAATTTCAATCCTCCTTTAAGATTTACTTTTCCATGATTTCTCAAATACATTCCATAAGCAAGGTATTCATTTTGGGTAAGCAGGTCATAAGTTCCCTGATGGTCAAATACGATTGAAGACGATATATATTTGCCTTTTGAATCGATTTGAAAGTTGGCGGTATCAACTGGTAATTTCAATTCCGACAATCCACTATTCCCAAGTTCACTGAAATAAAAGGAACCAAATACCCACATTTCTTTGCCGCCGGAGATGTTGAAATTTTCGTTTGCGGCAGAAAAATCAATGTGGCGGGTATAGGTTTTTATTTGGTCAATTTCTACCTGTGCATTCGTGGCATCAAAGGAATTTTCATTAAAAAACACCTCATCCAGCGCACCAGGGATTCGATCATGAAATTGGTTGCCTCCTGCTTGCTTTGCCCAATGTGTGGCATATTCACTCCATAAGCCTGAGCCACCTACCCAGTAAAATTCGTCTGCCTTTGGGCGGATTATATCCCATTCTTCCACGTTTCCTAAATCCACAGTTTCAGTGGCCGTAAAAATCGCCCCAGTGGCTATATTGTCTTTTAAATAAAGGTATCTCCCGTTAACAGTACCTCCATTTTGATGAATCACCGCCTGGTTACCATCCTCACTTGAACTGATGGAAATGGGGAATCCCGGATCACCATTCACAATTATCGAATCTGCAGATTGAGTTTGGCTTGCCGGCAAATAAATATCCGATCCGGGGCGAAATTCCAATCTATGGTAGGAATTGTCTCCGCTTACATATATTTGCCCGTACAATATGACATTGAAATAATTTAAGTCTCCACCGTAGAAATATCCATTATTGCCATCTCCAATATTGATGGTAGAAGAATCTGACTTTAATTCCGCATTGTAGGCGTACCAGCTACGGGTCAGGATTTCTGATTTTTCAATAGTGAGTTTCGCTTCATGGAAATATAAATTAGGAACCTCAATATACGTACTGTCAATAATTAACTCGCCGTCTCGCAAGTTAAGATAACTTCCAACCAGGAGGGAGTCTTCAATGATTGTGGTGCCCTCCTTAAGTAAAAAGAGCGTTTCGGATAGCATCCCATTGTGTGCAAGGATGGAATAGGTGCCTGTATGATAAAAAAACAACTCCTGGGCAATC
>JAUUZS010000454.1 GCA_030589835.1 Cyclobacteriaceae bacterium | reverse complement strand
TTTTTTGTTCAGCACAAACTTAACACCCTGATCCAGGTGGATGGTGGAATTTCCCCTGACAATGCAGCGAAATTATCTGCTTCCGGTGTAGATGTGATGGTGGTAGGAAGTGTTATTTTTAAATCGGAAAATCCAAAACAAACCATTTCGGAACTCAAATCGCTGACTATTTAGCGATTTCAATCCTTGTAAATGAAACTCTATCAATTTCTGTTTTTCTTTCTTTTTGCACCGATTGTTTTTGCCAAACCATCAGATAAAGTGATGCACGGTAGGGTTATGGATTCAAAGCACAATCCGATAGCCAATGTCAACATCCTTCTTGAAGGAACCTACACAGGAACGATCACCGATCTTCAGGGAGCTTTTCTTCTGAATATAAATGAGGAAGATTTGGACAAAAATATTATCTTCAGACATATTCAATATGTGGAGAAAAAGATTGCGATATCATCAATGGATATTGAAAATGAGGGAATTGTAATTGTATTGGAATATGCTTTGCGGGTACTGGATGAGGTAAATATAGAAGATAAACGAATTGAAGAAATTAATGATAATGTTAGCACATTTAACCTCGATCCCATTCATGCTCAATTTATTGCGGCACCTTTTCAGGACATTAGCAGTTTGCTGATTACCCTTCCCGGAGTTTCCAGCAACAATGAGTTTTCTACAGGTTATGCCGTTAGAGGCGGGAATTTTGATGAGAATTTGGTTTATGTAAATAACATTCCTGTGTACAGGCCGCAGATCATCACCTCAGGACAGCAGGAAGGATTGAGTTTCATCAATACAGATCTGGTGCAAGGGATAGAATTTTCTTCCGGAGGCTGGGAGGCAAAATATGGAGATGGCCTCGCTTCCACCTTAAATATAAAATATAAAAAGCCCACAGACTTTGGAGGATCTCTCCATGTGGGTTTACTTGGCGGGTCTGTTCATATCGAAGGCACCTCAAAAAACGACAGGTTTACCTATCTGCTTGGATCAAGACACAAATCCTCTGCCTACCTGCTAAATACGCTCGAGACTGATGGGGAGTATACACCCCGGTTTACGGACGTTCAGACCTACCTTAATTATGATATTTCCAAAAAAAATGAACGGGACAAGACCGAAATCGGATTGCTTTTATCTTATGCACAAAACCGATACCTGGTTCGGCCGACAAGCAGGGAGACCACCTTTGGAACCTTTAATAACCAGGTGAGGTTGTTTGTGGCCTTTGATGGACAGGAAAAACTCACCTATGATAACTGGCAGGGAGGCATCAGGCTGAGCCATCGTTTGACCAGCAAATGGAGAAGTCACTTGATTTTTTCGGCGACTTATTCCAGGGAGCGGGAATATTATGATATTGAGAGTGGTTATCTGCTTTGCAATGTCGATAATGACCCCGGGTCATCGAGTTTTAACGAGTGCCTTGCCAATATTGGAATTGGCACAAATTATTACTCTGGAAGAAATCATTTGGACGCTACCTTGTTAAATGTAGAATCAAGAAATGAAGTCATAATCAATAGCCAAAATACCATGGAATTTGGAATCGGGTATTCAAACCATAATTTTGACGATTTGCTCAACGAATATGAGTTTATTGACTCTGCTGATTATGTGACCATTACGGATGCAGTAAATTCACAATCAACCATCAATTATTCAAGAATTAGCGCGTATTGGCAAAATACAAGCGAACTGAATATCAATCATTCGATTACTTATGGCTTGAGAATGCTTTTCCAGGACCTAAATGATCAATTGCTCATTAGCCCGAGGGTACAATATTCCTGGAAACCTACAAGCATACAAAATACCTTTTTCAGGGCCTCTATCGGCCTTTATCAGCAAGCACCATTATATAGGGAGTTTAGGAATCATCAGGGTGAAATAAATCAAAACCTTAAAGCTCAGTCCTCATTTCATGGCATTCTGGGTATGGATATTAATTTCTCGAAGTGGGGGAGGCCATTTAAGTTTATCACCGAATTGTATTATAAGGATATGTGGAATGTCAATCCTTATGACATCGAAAATGTGCGCATCCGATATTATGCCGACAATATTGCCAAAGCATTTGCAACGGGTATAGATTTTCGACTTAGCGGCGAGTTTATCCCAGGCGATGAATCCTGGTTTAGCCTGGGGCTACTCAGCACTCAGGAAGACCTGGAGACAGATAGCCAGGGATATATCCCCCGTCCTTCAGATCAAAGGGTAAATGTGGGGATATTTTTTCAGGACCACATCCCGAAAGCCCCTACTTTCAAAGTTCACCTCAGGGTACTATATTCTACGGGTTTGCCATTTTCGCCGCCTGTAAATCCCGATTACAGAAATGCCTTCAGGGGAGGGGAGTATCAGCGCATCGATATAGGTTTTTCTAAAATGATAAAATTTGGAAGGGAAAAAGAGAATCCTTTTTTGAAATCACTTTGGATCAGCGCAGAAATCCTAAATCTCACCTCTCATCAAAATACCATCTCCTATTATTGGGTCAATGATGTCAATAATAATTATTATGCTGTGCCAAATTCTTTATCACAGCGATTTTTTAATCTGAAAATGAACTTAAATTTTTAGAGGGAATAGCTTTCTGAGAGTTATATTAAATCAAGAACTTTCATTAAACATAGTTTTACATCATCCATTTCATCCTGGCTTAATTCCCCTCTTTTTTTAATAAAATGTTCGTTAGCAATTGATTTTATTTGAAAACAATCGGCTACACTATCTTTATCCAACCCATTCATGCTCGTTTTATGTAAAATAACATGCCATTCTCGAATAGAACGAAACCCATCAGTTATTGGAACAACTACTTTAAGCTTTAAAGCACCCATACTATCATGATTGACTATGATAGCTGGACGTATCTTGGTAATTTCATCTCCAACCTGGGGAGAAAAATTAATATCCCAAACTTCACCAAGTTTCATTCTTCTACTATATCAACATCGACCTCTGAAAGATCAACTTTTTCATAATAAGATTTAGTTTCAAGATCCTCTGCTTGAACCTTCATACGAGAGTAAATTTCTTTTTTACTTTTTTTGAGTATGTCAAGTTTCTCTTGAAATGTAGGTTTGCCTGTTGCAGGCAATATGAGTATTCCTTCATCAGTTTCCTGAATAATAACCTTGTGAAGGTGGTATTTGTCAATTAATTTTTTAGGAAGAATCAAAGCCTTGCTGTTTCCCACCGTTGTCAATGTTTTAACCATATTCAAATATACAAGTAAAGTTATAACACAATGTTATAATATTTAAGTTTTTGCACCTTGGCGTCATCATCATATCACGTCAACAAACACTCTTTTTCAGGGGGGGATCAGTGTAGATGCTAAATAGTGCCTGTCTATAAAGTCGGTGTCTGATTCAGAAAGTTTGCTATCAAGGCTTGGCAGCTCGAAAAATGTGAGTTTACATTTCGTAAATGATCATTTTGAGAGCAAGCGTAACGCAGATAGCGGACTTTATGGACAGACACTAAATAGATAACTGACCGGTGGAATACCTGCCACAGAAAAGGCCGGAATCAGATAATTCCAAAGTAATATTCAATCTAAAATTTATTAGTACTTGATTTTTATTATATTGCGAGTTGAAAAATATTTTAATTAACCATAGAAATTGAAAACTAAGTAAAATGATGAGAAAATTAACGAACGGTATGTTGGCATTAGGATTATTGTTAGCAGTTGGATTTACGAGTGCCAATGCACAGGATGTTACTGACAAGGATTTAAAAAACTATGCAATCATAGAATTGGCAAAAACAAGTATCGTAAGCGGAATTAGCCCGATGGTAAATGATTTGATTAAGAAGCAAGAAGGAATGACCGGCCAACGATTCCAGGAGTTGCAAAAAACAAAAGGAGATCAAGCAAAATTGGATGCAATTGAAGCTCAGGAATATGAAGTACAATTTTTAGCTTTGGTAAATAAGCAAATTGACAAGAAGAAAAAAGCGGCCACAGACGTGGTGAAATTGTTAGCATCAAATGCGATGGGAGCTTCAACATATAAAGCTACCAAAGCGGCGATAAAGGCTGATGCAGATATGAAATCTAAATTTGATGGATATGTTGCTGGATTAAAGTAGCATTACATATAATTTATAATTAAGAGGCCTGGTGCAAATCAGGCCTTTTTTTATTGCTTCTTGATTTTGTG
>JAUUZS010000524.1 GCA_030589835.1 Cyclobacteriaceae bacterium | reverse complement strand
GAAAGTATTCGCCCGGGTGGGTACACCAATGAGCGATTGACCTATTGCGATGCCGATAGTCGTGGAGAAAGAGGTACACATGTTACTGGCTGGAATGAATTGAATGGTTTCCTGATGGCGCTGGAAATACCAGGTATTTATGTGCAAACTGATGGCAATCTTTTTTTCGTATTTGATCATGTTAAAGCTGTAATAGAAAAACGTGATGAATATGGAGTGATACTTAAAATTACCAATCCAACAAAATTTGATGCCACTGTTTCCATGTTTGCCGAGTCGGCTAAACAAGCTCAAAATCCATTGGGCTAAACAGCATTTATTAATTGGCCAAAGGTGAAGATAAATGCTGGGGAAAGTCAAAGGGTTTATATAAATAGAAATGGGCAAATTGAAAGAGTTAAGTAATGATATATTAAACTGTATTGAAATGAAAAAAATATATAGGCTTGGAATTTTTGCACTTATTTTCTTTTTTTCAGCGTGCGCAAGTATTGAAAAGGAAACTACAATTACAATACAATCACTTTTGGAAGAGATGATTGACCGTGATAAAATCACCTATTTTCCAGAAAATGGTTATCAATGCAAACAAGCAAGCAGTTACAACCGGGAATCTGTTTCATCGGATAAACCGGGTTGGTTTGCCGATAGCGATGGGATAGGTTTTATAAGGATTGAAGAAAATAGCGGAAAGAAGGAGTGGGTAATCATGGAAGATGAAGGACCTGGAGTAATCACCAAAATTTGGGCAGTTTGCTTTTATTATGGACTTAATAATACTACCGGTGCCAACATTAACTTTTATCTGGATGATCAGTCCGAACCGGTTATTTCCACCAACTTTTTTAAGCTTGTCAAAGGTCATGATTTTATAAAAGCGCCCTTTGCTGACTCAACCGCCAGAGCCGGAAACCTTTATTTTCCCATTCCATATGCAAAAAGCTGTAAAATTACGATGGACCAAAAATCATTTTACAACATTATCAATTATCGAAAGTATCCAGCGGGAACCGATGTGAAGACATTCACCATGGAAGATTTCGTGGCATCGAAAGATATTCGCAATAATGTAGCGGAATCACTAAATGCAAAACCAGATGCTTTAGGTGAAGAACAAAAGTTTGAAGTGAACCTAAATCCTGGGATTGAATTAGAAATGGATCTTCCGCAGGGGAGTAACGCCGTAAGGCAATTGGAGATTAAAATTAATAGCCCGGAAAACTTACCTCAAGCGCTCCGTTCCATGGTACTTATGGGTTCGTTTGATGAAAATCAGACAATCTGGGCTCCTGTAGGTGATTTTTTCAATAATGTTGGAAAGATTAGAGATTACGACATGTGGGAGCGATCTGTGACATCGGATGGAAACATGATTTGTAGATGGGTTATGCCCTATAAAGATTCGGGACAACTTACATTGAAAAACCTCGGTGATAAAACTTTAAATATTAGTGTAAGGATTCTTACAGATAGTTGGAATTGGGCACCAAATTCCATGCATTTTTATACTACCTGGCAAATGGAAGATCCTACTCCCACCTTTCCATTATTTGACTGGAATTTTCTGGAAGCAACGGGAAAAGGAGTTGTTGTTGGCGACCAATGGACAGTGCTCAATCCCCGTGAAGGCTGGTGGGGAGAAGGCGATGAAAAAATTTATATAGATGATGATATAGAGGCTGGATTTCCTTCACATTTTGGCACAGGAACAGAAGACTATTACGGATGGGCCGGTGGTATAGTGCCCACTCCTGCTGATGAATTTGCCAAGCCATTTCTCGGGAATATAATTGTGGCACATCCACGTTCGATGGGTTACAATGTATGCACACGAACCAGGGTGTTGGATGCCATCCCCTTTCAAAAAAGAATAATATTTGATGTAGAATCCTCATGTGGAACACGTCAGAAGTGGCATTTTCTTCAGTATTCGCAAACCACCTTTTGGTATGGCATCCCTGGTGTAGAACACAACAAACCACCGTTGCCAAAAATGGCCTCCATGACATTGCCTACACTGGAAGGATTGCAATCTTTGGTTGAGAAAGCTAAAAACGATCAATATGTTGTAGATGGAGCCCTGGAAGTGGAACTATTAAAGATTTCTAAAATGAGCCAAAGCACAAAGGAGAATTTTGCAAAAATTCCTATGTGGGGTGAAATGAGCAATGGGGATATGAAAAATTTATGGTTCGAAAATCCCGGCGATTTTGCTGAAGTAAATCTTACGGAGCAATTTGAGAAATCGGATATTCAGTTGTGTGCTGCTGTTGGTAAAAACTGTGGCATATTTGACATTTATGTAAATGGTGAACTGAAGGTCACCCAAGACCTATATTCCAATCACGCAGGTATGACAAATCCATATATCAAGATTGAGAATTGTCAGCCTGTAGATAATGCCTATGTAATTAGGTTTGAATTAAAAGGGCACAATGAAAAGGCTGTTGCCATTAAGAAAAAGTATGCACTCGGGCTGGATTTCTTTCTGGTAAAGAATGACTTTTTAAACCGGTGATTTTAAATTGAAATAATACAAGATTCGACTATAGAATTGAATAACTTAAATGAATAAATAATAAGCGATGAAAACGTTCAAAATTGGTTTAAAAGTATGGCAGATATGTGCATTGTATATAGTGGTAAGTATAGTTTTATCCTCATGCTCCACAGGAGGTCTGACTCTAGGCGCAGGTGATCTGCAGCTTGTGATTGGGCCTAATGGACAAATTACTAAATTGATGGATACGAAAACACAAACGGATTATTTCCCGGAAGGAGAATCAGCACCGTTATTAGCTATTAGGGTTAATAATAGTTATGAAAATCCATCAAATATGGTTTTCGATCAGAGCACAAATTCTATTACGCTGAATTATGATAAAAATGAGGTGCAGGCAGTCATTTCAGTTGAGGAGAAGGACACCCATTTGGTATTAGAGCTGGTGTCCATATCACCAAAAGGCAAAGTGGAATTAGTACTCTGGGGACCTTATCCGACTACCATATCTCAAACTATTGGAGAATGCGTGGGAGTCGTCCGGAACATGGATTATGCCATAGGTATTCAGACCCTGAATTTGAAAACCCTCGGTGGCTATCCGGAAACTGAAAATGATGTGATGCCATCCTATAATATTTTTTCCGGGGATGATTATTCAGACATCGAGGAGGATAAAAGAGACAAGGAGCTCTACCGGGGCAATGTGGCCAAAGGTACTGACTTTGGCAGTGTATTGCAGGCGTATTGCCGAAACCGTAACAAAGATCGTATCATCGCCAACTGGGGTCATGAAAAATACCTTGCTCCGGCCTATGAAGATGGGGGCATTGTCGGGAGTAAAATTGCCTTATTCGGATGCCCTGATGTCCAGGCACTG
>JAUUZS010000537.1 GCA_030589835.1 Cyclobacteriaceae bacterium | reverse complement strand
CTGTCTGTACCATCAATACTAAGTTTTGCTAAAGCAAATGACTTGCCTGTCCGGGCTTTAACCAAAGGTCCGAAGTTCCATTGGTTTGGCTATTACGACAAAAAACAATTCAATAAAAGCAATACCAAGTTATTGGGCATGGAAGTTGATTTTGAAATGCGCTCACCGACCAGGGATGATGTGATTAAGATGGGATATATCGATCTTGAAGATAATGATAAATGGATAGAAATTGGTGAAAGCCGTTCCTGGGGATGGCAACAGGGATGCATGTTACAATGGGTGCCCGGTTCTGATTCAAAAGTAATGTGGAATGATCGCAGGGGCGATGATTTTGTGAGTATTCTCAAAGATCTAAAAACCGGTGAAGAACGAGTTTTCGACAAAGCGATTTACACCTTGAGTCCGGACGGTAAATTTGCCGTGGGGACAGATTTTGCACGGATACAAAATTACCGGAAAGGGTATGGGTACCCGGGAGGCGTGGATACATATGCCAATCAGAACGCTCCAAAAAAATCAGGTATTTATAAAATAGACCTGAAGACAGGTAAGTCCAAATTGATTGTTTCTTACCATGAAATATCAAAAATCCCAATCAACGGTATAGACATTTCCCAGAAGTGGCACTATTTCAATCATCTCTTAATCAGCCCGGACAGCGAACGGTTCATTTTTCTAAACCGATACAGGGATGCACCGATACCGGATGATATATTAAACAATGCTGTGGAATATAATAAAATAAGAAACAAGTATACCACACGGATGTTTACCGCCAGTATGAAGGGTGATGATGTGTATCTGCTCGACCCTTCGGGAAAAACATCTCACTTTATTTGGAAAGATCCTAAGCATATCACCGCCTGGACAAGGCCAATAGGTGATAAAAATGGGTTTTATGAATTTAAAGATAAAACAGGAGAGATCAGAAGAGTAGGAGAAGGCGTGATGAAAGTCAATGGCCATAACACTTACCTTCCGGGCACTAAAAATGAATGGATATTAAATGACACATATCCACAAGGGGAATCTCGTGAACAGATTCCTTATTTATACCATGAGAAAACGAATAAGCGCATAAACCTGGGGAGGTTTCATGAGCCAATTTCATATAAAGGCGATTGGCGATGCGATACGAACCCAAGATCGAGTAACGACGGCAAATTGATTTGTATCGACTCTACACACGGGGGCAATGGGCGACAAATGTATTTAATTGACCTTAAAGGGTTAAATCTGTAATTATAAACTTTTTTATTCATGAAATCATTATTTTCAGTACGTAGGAATTTTACATTGCTTCTCCCGGCAATATTGTTTTTAGTCGCCATTAGCTACAATAGTCCTGGCAAAGAACTATATGTCAGCATAGTTGCACCATCAAATGCCTTTTTTGAGGCTTTGTCTACCAAACCAAAAACAAAAGAAGAGAAGCAAAATGAAGGAACAAGTATGTTGGCTTGTCAATTAATTTCAGATAGTGAAGACAACGACCTTTTGATCTTACTTTCTTCTTTACCGGTAGAAGATCCGCAAAGTCTGATTCCTATGGAGGAATCCACAAAAGAGATTAGTAAGAAACCTGCAGCTAAGGAAGATATTCGTGTAACAGCCCTGGGTAAAACATATTTACCGTCTAAAGGACGCGTGGCTGTGAGCGGGTCAAAGTCCTGGCATGGTGATGGTGGTCCGAGCATCCGAAATAATGATCTCAAAAACCTGGATTGGAAAAAGGAGGGCTATTTCCAGCGTAATCGTGATGTCGGACAAGTTTTCTTAGCTAAAGAGGATATCCACCTTGACGCATTAGTGATTCGAATAGGCCCCGAAGAGAATGCTGTAGGGACAGGAGCACCGGGAGCGGAATTATTCCTGCAATTCTTCGAAGTGATCGGCGAACCTGTTATCAATGATAATGGCACACCGCAAGGGACGGACTCAAAACATGGATTTTCTAAAAATCATCGATGTGATGATTTTATTGATGGAATAACTTACCGGTCGATCCATATTGCGCGAGGCGGTATTTTTCCAGATCTACCACCAACCATGGATATGAGCGGAAATCCAACAGGTGACGAAACTGCAATATATCAATACTTACGATTCGATCTTTTGGGTAAAGACGAACTTGTTTTTAAGGGTGGCAAGCGGTATGCATTCATGCTCGGATTTGTTGAGCGCGGTCCGGAGCGAACCTTTGCAGTAGGAAATTGGAATCATGCAAAACACAACGCTCCTGCCAGTCTAACGGATAAATACGACACTTACCACGATGGCTGGGCCGTGCGTCGTGAAGGTGACGGAACTATCCCTCCTACAATGATAAGTAACCAAAACCAACCTTCAGAAGCAGCGTTGCTCGAAAAACTGCTTAATGAATCGCTATTCAAAACTCCACCTGATCGTTTTGAACTTCCGCCGGCCTCCGATGGTTATCCCGATGTTGATACGTATCGCGATCTGGAGTTTTATCTGGAAGTACATCCGGATAAGAACTCTACCACCAATGTTAAACCTGCCAATTTTTCCAAAACGATAGCAGATCTTCCGGAAGAAAATTACGGACCTTCTAGAGGGAGGCTCCCCATGAGTTATTATCACAAAATCGTTGAAAACAAGGACAATAAAACACTGGTTAAGGAATGGGCAAACTTAGCCATAGGTCATTTTCTCGATGACGAATGCCCACTACCCAAAAATATCGCAGGTATCTTTCGAGATGAAAAGGGCAATGATGCCCCTCCATTGTACAGGTCGCATGAAGGGGGAGACGACTTAATGTACGCCCTGTTGCAGGTTTATAAAACATATCCTGATGATGCAGATGCGCAGGCTTATTATCAGAAAGTATTGGCCTTTGCCGATTTGATATTGGAATATGGTACTGACCGATACGGCAGTATTACATCGCCATTGATTGCTAGTATTTTAACCTGCGGTTCCATTCCGAAAGTACCCGAAAACCCAGAAAATCCGGGCAAGGGGATTCGTATTGAAAGCCGAAAAGTTTACAGTTTCGACAAAGGAAAAATGACTACAAATTGGACAGCTGTAGGTCTTGGAAATATATGGTATGGCAGCGATGAATCGCATAAATCGTCATGG
>JAUUZS010000440.1 GCA_030589835.1 Cyclobacteriaceae bacterium | reverse complement strand
GTTGGGGGGATTGGAAAGGCATATTATATCATAAAACAAACACCATTGAACTGTTTGACCTGAAAGATGATCCGGGGGAAATTAATGATCTGGCGTCAGCCAGGCCCGAATTGGTGAGGGAATTTAAAGAAATTTTAAAGGAAGCATATGTTCCATCAGCAGATTATCCGACGGGAAATAAATGATTGCTGACGGAAAACTGTAAGTTGGCGTGTGAAATTTCCTAGTCCCAGCTCCCCCTCAGAGTCACATGAAATGGACTCTGAGGAATGTGGAGGGTGTACCCATCAAATATGGAGGGAAGATATTTTTAAATATTTCACATTTTTGACACTCCAACTGTAAGGTATATTGTCAAGTCCATTGATGTGCGTATTTATATTTTTGTGTAAAAAATTAATAAAGACCTTAGCATGGTAGAAATTAAAAATAAGCAATTCGAGGTATCCGTAGAGGAAGTTGGTGCTGAATTGTGCAGTATAAAGTCCCTTATTTCCGGCAAGGAATATATCTGGCAGGCCGACCCTGATGTATGGGCGGCACATGCACCGAACTTATTTCCAATCATCGGGAGCCTGAAAGGTGATGCGTTTATCTACAAAGGACAGGAATATGCATGTCCGAAACATGGTTTTTTTAGAAAAAACGACAAAGTGTCTCTCATAGAAAAGACTGAAACCAGCCTCAACTTTGGTTTAAGTTATAGTGATGAAACGCTGAAAGTCTATCCCTTTAAGTTTGAGTTTCGAATCAAATACACACTTGAGGTCAATACACTAAGGGTGGAGCACACCGCCATGAACCTTGGCGATGAGGACATGCTGTTTTCTGTGGGTAGGCATCCGGCATTTACCTGTCCGCTAAACGATGGCGAAAGCTATGACGATTATTATCTGGAATTTGAAAAAGCAGAAACTGCCCAAACCTGGCATGTGCAAAAGGATGGTTTGATTGGCTTGAAGCCACGTCCTTTTTTTGACGAATCAAACCGCATCAATTTGCATCCGCATCTATTTGATGATGACGCCCTGGTTTTCAAAAACCTGAACTCTTCGCAGGTAAGTCTGAAGAGCCATAAATCGGCACAAGTACTTTCTGTACTTTTTAACGATTTCCCAAATCTGGGAATTTGGGCAAAGCCAAATGCTGATTACGTGTGCCTCGAACCATGGATTGGTATTGCAGACAGTGTTGATTCAGATCGAAATTTTGAGACGAAGGAAGGACTTCGAAAGCTCGCAGCCGGAACAGATTTTAGTGCTACGTATTCTATAACAATTGAAGAATGAGTCTACTCCAAAAAGTGTAAAACCTTCTAAGGATTCTTCTGAAATTTGGCACTAAACAAATTTACTTATCATCATAAACAGGAAAGAGATTTAATGAGCATTTCTATAAATACAGTTCAAGGAAAAGAAAAATATATCTTGTTCCTTCTTTTGGCCTTGACAACATTCCAGGCACGGGCACAAAAGCATATTTGCACTATTCCCAACAATGGAAAAATAGTTACCGTACAGGATTGGTATGTGACCGATCCAATGCCGGGAGAATATCTGATGGCGAATACCCCAACACCAGGATATCCAAGTGATTTCCTTGCAGTTATTGGCGGAGAAAAGTCTCCTAAAATCGTCGCCGATCAACCATTCAGTATGCCTGATGGAAAAACCAATCGATTTAAGCTGCATTCCTGGAAGGAGAATTATATTGATTTAACAGTGCCTTTTGGCAGGCCTATTAACGTATTCACTTACTTGTATGCCGGGTTGTATAGTGAAGTTAGTCAGGTGGTGTATTTGCATATCGGCACCAATGATGCCGGTAAAATTTGGGTAAATGGCCAATTGATTATTGACCACCTCACAGGCCGGAGCGCCCAGCCTTCGCAGAACATTGCGAAAATAGAACTGAAATCAGGCACGAACCATCTGTTGCTCAAAATAAATCAGGAAGGAGGGGGATGGGGCGCCTACGCACAGGTTTATGGCCTTGATGACCAAAAGCTGCTTGATGGGAAACTGGAACGCTTGCAGGCAAGTAGTGATGAAATAGCTACCATCATCGAAACTAAGGTAATTTGTAAACAGGCAGATCGGTACATCGGGTGGCCTTCGATTGCCAAAATGAAATCCGGCGAATTTGTGGCTGTTTTTTCGGGTAACAGAGATGAGCATGTATGTCCTTATGGCATCACACAGATGATCCGCAGTACTGATAATGGAAAAACATGGAGCACGCCCACCACTGTGAATAATACCCCACTCGATGATCGTGATGTGGGCATTCTGGAAACCGACAAGGGAACCTGGCTGGTGAGCTGGTTTACTTCCATGGCTTTTGACAGCGAAACGAGCTATATCCAACATCCGGCTTGGAAGAGGCATCGCGAAAAGCTTAACGAGGAAACAATCGATCACTGGCTTGGTAATTGGACACGCCGCTCCCTGGATCAGGGTAAGACCTGGCAGGAGCCGGTGAAACAACTCGGCACCGCACCGCATGGGCCGATCGAATTGAAAGACGGTCGCTTGCTATATGTGGGCAATGCTATCCTCAATGGCGAAAAGTGTCTGGCGGTAGAAGAGTCAAAAAATGATGGACAAAGCTGGAAATTGCTGGCTACTATCGAAATTCCTGAAGATGAAGAAATAGCATCCTACAATGAACCTCATGTGGTGGAATTGGCGGATGGGAAATTACTGGCTATGTTCCGTTATGAAAAGGGGGAAAGAAAAAATGCCTTCATGCGGCAGTCTGAAAGCGTGGATGGCGGCCTTACCTGGTCGGTGACCCGAAAAACAAAGGTCTGGGGATACCCACCTCATCTCCTGCTGCTCGAAAACGGGTGGCTCTTACTTTCGTATGGGGTGCGACAAACTCCTTACGGAGAAAGGGCATGCATTAGCAAAGATGGTGGACTGACCTGGGATGTGGAGCATGAAGTGTTACTTGATATGAGTGAAACGGATGATTTGGGATACCCGGCCTCCGTTCAGCTAGACGATGGCTCAATTCTGACCATTTATTACCAGGTAGATCAGGAAGGAGAAAAGACAAGTCTCATGCAGACGCATTGGAAATTAAAGGATTATTCGGAGGAATAATTTGCTGATACTACCTTTGACTGTGAAAACATAGTCTTTAATGAACACAAAGAAGTAGTAATTGATAATGGAATTATTAATGATGACTTCAAAACATTGGATATTCATAACTTAAGGATAAACTGAGCATTTACATATGGGATTAAATAAAAAACTCAATTACTTTTCAGCAATATTCATTATCTGCCTTGTTCCTGTCGCAACCTTGTTCCATTTTCCGATACATATTGCGGATGCCCTTACCCTGGAACAGCTAAAGGATTACGGTATTTCCATCTCCATGTGGCGAATCATATTTGAGCCGGTTTTGGGGATTTTTCTTTTTTTCAACCGATCCTTATATGCCCTGAGCGAAATCCAGGTTTTGTTGTACTGGATAATGGCAATATTTATTTTGTACGTTCTGATAAAAGTAATTTTATTGAAGGAAAAGCAAGACAAGAAAAAATTTATCCTTCGTCAGCTGGCCAATTTCCCCATAGTAATTGGTTTGTGGTTCACCATTTTTGTAGTCATTATTTTTATTCCGTTTCCGAATAATACCATTATAAATAATGCTCCTAATTCCATCCTTGTTACCACACATGCGCATACTGAGTTCAGTCATGACGGACTGATGTCGCAGGAAGGATTGTGGAAATGGCACAAGCGGAATGGTTTTGATGCCCTTTTTATTACGGATCATAACAATCATGACAGGACACTGGATTTTGTTGCAGCACAGCGAAATCATGAATTTCCTATCGAACCGCTGGTAATGGGCGGGGAAGAGTTCTCTGGCAGCAACCATTTGAGTTTACTCGGATTAAAAACGAAATTCAGAACGAAAGGATTTTCCGATTCAACGGCGATTGATTCAGTGCATGCCAATCAAGGGGTTGTTATCGTAAACCACTGGTTCGATGGGGAGCGTATGTCATTGGAATATTTCAAAAATAACGGTGTTGCTGGCTTTGAAATTGAAAATACCGCCACAGAAAAAACCTATGACAGGGCTGTGTATCAACGGATAAAAGATTATTGTGAGCAACACCAGTTGATTATGCTTGGAGGCCTGGATTTTCATGGATATGGCAACGTTTGTTCATTATGGAATGCGTTTCAAATTCCCGGTTGGCATAAGCAGGATCCCGCATCAAAAGAGGAGGCAATCCTAAGCATCATCAGGAATAGGGACCAAAGCAAACTTAAG
>JAUUZS010000321.1 GCA_030589835.1 Cyclobacteriaceae bacterium | reverse complement strand
GAGATAGCTCGGTTTGTGTGTCCTTCGAGCAGCAACATAAAAACATCGAGCTCACGATCACTAAGGGCTTGCTTCAAAAGTGAATTCACCTCATCTCGATTAAAAGTAAATTCATGCGGAAGGGTATATTGTGTAGTTTCATTCGCTATCTTTTGTCTGAGTATATCCAGCTCACGAGCATTTTGGATAAATCGATTTTTAATCTGTTCTGTTTCTTTCAATTTCCGTTGGTGATAAATCAAGAATCCTATGATAAGAGAACTAATAACTGCACCGGAAATACTTATAAAAATTAATTTAAACTTCACATCTTGTTCGTGCTCATGTTGAAGTATTATAATTTCTTTTTCCTTTTTATTAGACTCATATCTTTCCGTAAGATCTGCCACCTCGGCCAGAATTTCACTATTTTGGATAGAATCCTTAATTAGCATAAAATCAACATGATATTGATAAGCCTCTTCAAATCTCTCTTGATTGGCCAACGATTGCGACAAATATTCTAGTGTAGTCTTTTCTTCTGTCTTGGCATCTTTTTTTCTAAATACATCAAGTGCTTCTGTCAAAAATTTTACAGCGAGATTATCACGTTCACTATTTGCATAAACTCTTCCAAGGCTAGATTTTACTGTGGCTTTCTCAATATCCATGGTTGCCGGCAATTGATTAAAAACATTTAGCGAAGACAGAAGCATTTTCTCCGCTTTTAGATATTCTTCTTTTCCCATATAAATTAAAGCAACATTATGTTCCGCTTTTGCTTTTTTCACAAACCTGTTAAGCCTGTTATATCCATCTATTGCGATGAGATAATAATATAATGCTGTATCTTTTTTTGCCATATGGTCATAGCCAAATGCATAGCTATTTATCGCCTCTATAGTTACTAAAGAATCATTTTGCGTCCTGGCCAAATCATAGGCTTTTTGGAAATATGGAAATCCCAGCCCGGGCTGCTTCTGATACACATAAATATTACCTATGTTCATCAGTACTGCGACTTGCTCTGCGGTATCACCAAGCTCTTCGTAGTTCTCAAGACTAAGCATTTGATACTTAATCGACTCAGGGTAATTTCCCAATTTTCGGTTAAGCACACCTATATTTTTATACGTTCCCCCAACCTTTTTTATGTTTCCTGCCGTAGCAAATGCTCCGGCAGATTTCTTTAAATATGGAATAGCCTCCTGATACTCCTGAGCAGAAATATGCACAAAGGCCATATTTTCATAAAGCCTGGCCAACTCTTCTACCAAACTATCGATTCTTGGCAATTCGATCCCTTCGTTGCCGTACACGATAGCCTTGTCGGGATCGGATGTTTCGAAATAAAAAACCAGGTCTTTGTATGCCTTTAACCTGTTGTTGACAGGTTGTTGAATGTCTCTGGCAATGGCTACCAGGCTATCGCCCTTGTCGATAGAAAAAGCCACATGGGTACCAAAGAAAATGAAAAAAGCGGAGATAAAAATACGCTGCAATCGTAGATTAAAAATTGGCATTATGGTTTTTATTTGTAATCGAAAAACAAAAGATACCAATTACTTTCCATTTTCTAATAATTGCCCAAGTAAATTTAGTTGAATATTTGAGACCCCAACTTGTAGGCTTTTCCAAAAGCGTACCAGCTACTTCAGCATATGCAATGCGGATTCTCCTCCCTTTTAAAAAAAATCATCGTTTTTATAGGTGGCCTTCATCTTTTTAACATTCTGTAAAAGCACTATTTTTCCATCCCACCTGCCGGACGAGGCATGGATTTTTGATGCCTTTTTTCACGTTTTTTCACCAAGACGACCTTTTGTTTCTTTAGCCTTTTACCCTTTACTTTTATGCCCGATTACTGAATACCGGATACTGACCACTAAAATTTCATGGAAAAATGATGCCTTTTGTGGGATTTCTACCAATAGTGCCACAGCTACTGCTACTGAATACTTGTTTTCAAACACTATGCCTGTTTCAATTCAATGATGGTAATTTCAGTCAAAATACCAATTCTTCCGGGATAGCCAATAAAACCAAATCCGCGATTTACATAGAGATATTGATTGCCTTCCTGATGCAGATCTGCCCATTGTTTATAAATATATTGTGAGGGGCTCCATTTGAAATTTCCGATCTCAACGCCAAACTGAAAGCCATGCGTATGACCTGCAAACATGACATCGATATCATTGTATTGAGGTCTTACCTGGGCATCCCAATGACTCGGGTCATGAGAGAGTAAAAGCTTTACCGGCTTTTCTTCGATCCCCTGATATGCTTTTTCCAGATCTCCATATTTTGAAAACCTGCCTGCTCCCCAATTTTCAATGCCAATAATAGCAATCTCCTCACCATTTACTTTGAGTGTTCTGTTTTCATTGAGGAGGATATCCCATCCCATTTCTTTTTGGGTTTGTATTAAATCTGCCAGATTTTTCTTCTTGTCATTAATCGTATTCCAACCCTTGTAATCGCCATAATCATGATTTCCGAGTGTAGAAAATACGCCTAAAGGTGCTTTTACTTTCGAAAACAAATCTTTGTATTTTGAAACTTCACTAGCCTGGTCATTGACTAAATCTCCTGTAAAAAAAATTACATCTGGTTTTTCGCCAAGCAGCAAATCAATACCTTTTTTTACGCCCGGTCTGCTAAAAAAACTTCCGCTATGTATATCTGAAAGTTGGCCGATTTTGATGCCATCAAAGGCTGAGGGAAGATTTGGCAGATGAATTGTTTTGCGCCTCACCCTGTAGTTGTGAGCTCCGGAAGCGATCCCTAATCCAAAGGTTGTTAAAGGAGCTGCCACAGCTATTAGCGAGGCTTTCGACAAAAATGCTGACCTGGTTATACCATTGTCGCTTGATGGATTTTCAAGGCCTTTTTGCGAAAAATATTTTCCGATGACCCATTGACCTGCCCTGTAAATGTCCTCAATCAAAAGCGTAAGCACTCCGAATATCTTGGAGAAATATAGCATTACGATACCGGTGACAATAAATCTTTTCAGGTCATGTGAAATGAAATCGGTGGTATTGATCACTAGCACACTGATGATGCTAAAGGTTGTTAACCCCCAAAATAGTGCAACTATTACCTTTCGCCATGAAGCTGAAATCCCTTGAATAGAAACTTTTATTGCCTGATAAATGTATAAATCAATGATTATAAAGAAAACTGAAAAACCGATGATCATTAGCACTTTACTCATATTACTTTTTTAGTTGTTTGATAGAAATTGAAAAGGAAGAATCGAGACTTTCCGGAACCTTTTATACTCTTAATTATATATGAAATAGCCTTAATTGAAAATCAGGCAGACGCCGCGTTTTCAACATTTATAAACATATAACTTTTAAAACGGCTTTTGGTTACAACTTAGTTGCGGTATCGTTAAATCCAGAGTATTACTGCTACTGCCAACTGCCACTCTACTCCTGCTATTCTTTTTTTAGTTTTACACCTTTCAGCCGCAAAGATATTTTGTCTGATATCAGATACATTACGGGCACAATAACCAGGGTCAGAAAAGTAGCGAATACCAATCCGAATATTACTGTCCACGCCATTGGACCCCAGAAGGCAGCATTATCTCCACCTACATAAAATTCAGGATCGAAATCTGTAAACAGCATGATATAATTTATATTCATGCCTATGGCCATCGGTATCAAGCCAAGAACTGTCGTGATGGCCGTGAGCAATACAGGTCTCAATCTTGTTTTCCCTGCAATCCGAATACTTTCTATCAGATCCTTCATACTCAAATATTCGTTTTCTTTTAATCCGAGTTCTGCCCTCCTTCTCAATCTGACCAAATTTATATAGTCAATCAATACTATGGCATTATTCACCACTACACCAGCGAGAGAAATAATACCGATTCCTGTCATAATAATTATAAAATCCATATTGAAAGTCACCAGACCCAAAAAGACACCAATAGTACTCAGCAGTACAGAGGCCATAATAATAAATGGAGAAGAAATGGAATTGAACTGCGCTACGATAATCAAGAAAATTGCAAAAATAGCGATCATCAGCGCTTTCATTAAAAACTCACTAGACTCTGCTTGCTCTTCTTGCTCACCAGTAAATTTCAAGGTATAGCCAGCCGGCAATTCATAATTGGAAAGCAACAGTTTCAGCTCACTCACTATTTCATTGGCGTTGTATCCTTCGATCACATTGCTGTATAGGGAAATAACCCGATCCAAATCTTTTCGTTTTACAGAACCATAGGTTGACGAATACTCAAGACTTGCAACTGAAGAAATAGGAATTTGTTTAAGATTTCCTTTATTATCCCGGAATGTCACTTTTTTATCTAGCAGGGCGTCAATATCATACCTGTATTCGTCTTTCAATCGCAACTGAATCGGATATTCATCTTCACCATCTTTAAATTTTGATACTTCCAGACCAAACAAAGCAGTTCTTAATTCTGTAGCTATCGAAAAGGTAGAAAGGCCAAATCTTCTGGCTTTATCCCGATTGATATTTACGAGTAGTTCAGGTTTCCCGGTTTCCAGATCAGATTTCAGTTCCTGGATTCCGGCGATGTTTTCATTGTTGATGTTTTCAATTACGCCATCAGCCACCCGGATCAGGCGTTCATAATTTTCTCCACTGATTTCAATGTTTATAGGTTTGCCTACCGGAGGCCCCATCTGCTCCTTATCTATCGTGATCTGGACACCCGGATAATTGGTGATCTTTTGCCTGATTTCCTCCATTACCTTCCTGGTATCTACACCATTTCTGAATTCATATTCCACGAAAGAAACGGTGATCATCGATTTATTAGGTGTTTCTTCGCCACTCGGCATTTGATTGGGATCACCTGCTCCCTCACCAACCTGTGCAATGAAAGACTCAACTGCATGTTCATAAGGTTTTAATATGCCCATGATTTCATCTTCTATTTTCATGGTAAAAGAATTCGTTTCTACAATATCAATACCAATTGGCTTTTCTATAAATATATTGATATAATTAGGTTCACCCTCCGGCATAAATGAAACTTTTGGCTGGCTGGCTCCAAACCACATTATTGATAAAACAAGAAGCATAAATGTCCCAATAAAAAACACGTATGGCATTTTTCCTTTAAGGGCAAATCTTATGGTTCGGGAATATCCATTTTCCAACAATGGAAGAAAAACATTTTGAAACCATTTGACTCCGGGTGTTAGAATAAAGCTATTAAATGGGGCTCCAAGAGCAACAAGCATCAATATATTTGCCAATGCATTATATCCTGTTATGTAAAACGGTACGCTGACCAAAGCAAATGATCCGGCAATCACGAAAAGTTTTGTGCGTTTTATTTTGGCCTCTTCTACCTTCATAAGCAGGGAAGTGAGGACAGGATTTATAACCAATGCCACAAAAAGAGATGATGAAAGAACAATGATAATGGTGATAGGCAGATATTTCATAAACTCTCCCATAATCCCTCCCCAAAATATCAGGGGAGTAAATGCCGCCAAAGTAGTAGCCGTAGAGGTGATGATAGGTAATGCAACTTCGCCAACTCCCTCCTTTGCAGCTTTGATCGGGCTATAACCTTCCTGCATCAATCTG
>JAUUZS010000026.1 GCA_030589835.1 Cyclobacteriaceae bacterium | reverse complement strand
AGAAATCGGACTTTATAGACAGACACCAATTAATCTATCCCAACCAATGCCCTGATGTATTGCTGTCTTTCGAAGTATTCCGGATGCTTGGAGTTTTTGTGGCTCATATTGCCCCGGAAATCATCAACGGATTCATACCCTTTTTCTTCCATCCATTTTTGCACTTCATCCAACATGAGTTGTATCTGGCCCATGCCATTTACAAAAAGGGTAGAGCAAATCTCCACTGCCCTGGCTCCTACCAATAGCTGCTTGATCACCGCTTCCCCGTCATGAATCCCGGTGTTACCAACCAATGAACATCCGATCTGCTGGTACAACAAGGATATCCAGCGAAGTGTATTGGACATTTCGGCAGGTGTGCTGTACTTATTTTTAGAATCATGTGCCATTTTGTTGATGTCGATATCGGTCTGATAAAAACGATTGAAAAGTACCAGGGCAGAAGCTCCGGCTTTTCTTACACTTTTAGCTATTCGTGGCATAGAGGTGAAATAGGGACCTATTTTTACGGCCACAGGAATATTTAGCTTTTCCTTCACATTGGA
This sequence comes from Cyclobacteriaceae bacterium, assembly GCA_030589835.1. The sequence continues at coordinate 14,414 of JAUUZS010000026.1, read as the reverse complement.
AACAATGTTGCAGATATGCTGCTCTATTTTATCCGGGTTCTCATCAAATTGCCGGGGCATCACGGCAATATTCAGCTCGAGAGCATCGGCGCCTACAAGCTCTATATTTTTTGCAAATTCCGACCAACGATCCGTACTGATGCAATTTAAGCTGGCAATTACCGGGATATCCACCTTTGCCTTTGACTCCTCAATAATTTTCAGGTACTCATCGGCGTTCATATCCAGCCCCATTCGCTGGATATAGTCCCACTCTTCCGTATGAAAGGATGGAACAGAACTGTCAGCGAGTGCCTTCACGTCAGAATTGATCTGCTCTTCGAAAAGAGATTTTAGCACTACGGCAGAAGCCCCTGCATCAGCACATCTTTGTACACCTTCGGCACTGTGTGTAAGACTACTACTCGAAACGATGATTGGGTTTTTAAGATTCAAACCCATGTATTTAGTGGCCAGATTAACCATGATAATCTTTTTATTAATTTATACTAAACCTGCAAATCCCATAAATGCCATTGAAAGCAATCCTGCGATTACTAAAGATGCCGGAACGCCTTTCATTCCTTTTGGCATGTCAATAAGATCCATATGCTCACGTAAGCCCGCAAAAATTACTAACGCCAGTCCAAATCCTATGGCATTGGCAATTGCGAATACTACACTTTCAATCAGGTTAAAATCATTTTGAATTACCAAAATTGCTACGCCTAATATGGCACAGTTGGTAGTGATCAAAGGAAGAAAAACACCCAAAGCCTGGTAAAGTGCCGGGCTTACTTTTTTCAATATAATCTCTACCATCTGCACGAGGGCAGCAATGATCAGTATGTATGTGATGGTCTGCAGGTAGGTGATTTCTAAAGGAACAAGCACATATGTCTGAATCAGGTAAGTAACTATGGTAGCTATCGTCATTACGAAAGTCACGGCGCCAGTCATGCCAATACCTGTGGAAACTTTGCTGGATACGCCCAGAAAAGGACAAATTCCAAGAAACTGATTGAGGACAATATTATTGACAAAAATTGCCCCAAATACGATGATCATATATTCCATAATGTCTAGGCAGTTTTTCTTAGGTGATTGATTAAAGCAATTAATAATCCCAGTGCGATAAATGCACCTGGAGGTAGAATAAACAGCAATATGCCGTCAGCATCTGCGAACTTCATTCCAAATAAGGAAAGGCTACCGAGTATTTCCCTGACTGAACCGAGCATCGTTAAGGCCATGGCAAAGCCAAGTCCCATTCCCAATCCATCGAACAATGATGATACGACATTGTTTTTTGAAGCAAAGGCCTCAGCTCGACCTAGGACGATGCAGTTCACCACAATCAATGGGATAAAAAGCCCTAGTTGCTCATGCAATCCCGGTAGGTATCCTGCCATGACCAAATCTACCACGGTCACAAAAGAAGCAATGATTACAATAAAAGCAGGAATACGAACCTTGTCAGGAATAAAACCCTTGACAAGGGATATCACCACATTTGACATTACCAAAACAAAGGTAGTGGCCAATCCCATTCCCAGGCCATTGATGGCTGTGGATGTGACACCAAGGGTTGGGCACATACCAAGAAGCTGCACAAATACGGCATTTTCCTTAAAAAAGCCCTTAGTAAAATTTTTCATATTACTCATGCTGACCTCCTTCCATATATGCATCAAATGCCAGTTGAATCGCATCTCCAAACGCCCTTGAAGTGATGGTGGCACCGGCAAGCGCATCGACATCGCCGCCATCCTTTGTCACCTTCAGATTGAAGGATGATGGATTTTGCCCAATAAACAGATTCTTAAATTCAGTATTGTTCATCTTTGTTCCTAATCCCGGTGTCTCTTTATGTTCGAGTACTGATATATTTTGAATATTTCCGTTTGGTAGTAAGCCAACCATGAGCCATATATTACCATTATATCCTTTCGGAGAAAATGTTCTGATGGCGCTTGCCATAATCTTGTCACCCTTTTTTGCCGGATAGACTTCGAGGCTGTCTTCAGAACCTGCCAATGGAATTTTATACATCTCATCCACCGGATTATTGTCGTATTCCACAACGACCTGATCGATGGCTTTGATTTTCTTAGCAAGCTTTGCTGCAGCAATTGGCCCTTTGGTTAATTCATATGCATAACCAAGAGCGATGGAGGCAATCAACGTCACGACGACGAGACTGGACACCATATTGAAAAATGTTGATTCTTTCTTAGCCATTGTTCTTAATTCCGAATCGTTTTGGTTTGATATATTTATTCATCAATGGCACAAAACCATTCATAATCAAAATCGCAAAGGATACGCCTTCAGGATACGCCCCGTAGGTCCTGATCACAACAGTGAGAAATCCTATTCCCGCACCGTAAATCAACATCCCTTTCGTCGTCATTGGAGAGGTAACATAATCTGTTGCCATAAAAAATGCGCCCAATAAGATACCTCCAGTCAATAAGTGAAATACCGGATCAGCGAACTTATCCGGATTGATCATCCAAAGAATGCCTGTCAATACCACAATGGTAGCCAGCATGGATACCGGAGTATGCCAGGTAATGATTTTTTTCCATAACATATAGGCGAAACCGATGATGAGTCCTATGGCTGATATTTCACCAATACTGCCTCCCAATCCGCCGAGCATCATATGTAAATATGAGGGCAACTCATGCATCAATTCTGAAACCGTGCTTCCTGCATCAACGCCTTCCTTTATGAGCGCCAATGGAGTGGCTCCTGTAGTCATATCGAAGAATTGAAACCTGGACACAAACGGCACAGGCCAACTTGTCATTTGCACGGGAAAGGAAATCAATAAGAATACCCTACCTACTAATGCCGGATTGAAGGGATTATTTCCCAATCCGCCGAAGGCAGATTTTCCAATACCAATAGCGACAATGCTTCCAATTACTATTGCCCACCACGGTAGGCTACTAGGGACATTAAAAGCCAACAGCATACCGGTGATAATCGCTGAACCATCTATAATAGTGGGTTCCTTTTTCAATAGATATTTTGTGAGTACAAATTCTACAATCACGCAACTTACTACCGAGAGCAAAGTGACATAGACGGCGCCTATGCCGAAAACATAAAATGATACTGCCAATGCCGGTAGCATTGCAATAATCACCCCATACATCAATTTTTTGACATTGTCGTCAGTATGGACGTGTGGAGATGGTGATATCGTTAAAAATGGAGTGCTCATTAGTTATTTCTTTCCCTGATTAATGATGCAACAGTTTTCTTTCCCAATCTAATATAATCTAAAAGCGGCCTGTCTGATGGACATGTGAAGGAACACGAACCGCATTCAATGCAATCCATGGTCATTTCTTCTTCTACTCTGTCAAAAAGTTCTTTTTGTGTTAAGGTCATAAGTAAATAGGGTTCCAATCCCATAGGGCAAACCGTTACACATTTGCTACACCGAACGCATACCTTCATGTTGCCCCGCTTAGCCTCTTCATTTGGAATCAACAAAATTCCTGAAGTCCCTTTTGCAACGGGTATATCTACCGAATTCAGTGCCTTTCCCATCATTGGTCCGCCACTAATTACTTTCCCTGTATTTTCTGGAATGCCACCCGCAGCTTCAATGAGATCGTTAACCGGAGTGCCAATCCTCACCAACAAATTCAATGGATTTTTAACATCCTTTCCGGTGATGGTGACCACCCGCTCAACCTATGGCTTGTTCTTCTGAACTGCTTCATAAACCGCAAATGCAGTCCCTACATTATGCACCACTACCCCAACATCAATGGGTAGTCCGCCTGAAGGTACTTCGCGATCTAAAGCTGCTTTGATCAACTGCTTCTCTCCACCCTGAGGATATTGAACTTTTAAAGGTTGAACGACAATGCCCTTTTCGTTAGACACTAATTTTGCCATAAGCTCAATGGCGTCTGGCTTGTTGTTTTCAATTCCAATAATTGCTTGGTCAACATCGAGGGCTTTCATTAGAATTTTAGCCCCGACAATGATTTCAGCACCTTTTTCCAGCATCAACCTATGGTCGGCTGTCAGATAGGGCTCGCATTCCACGCCATTGAGAATCAGGTATTCTGCTTTTTTTCCTTTGGGAACAGAAAGCTTAACGTGAGATGGGAAAGTAGCTCCTCCCAATCCTACGATGCCGGCAGCGGCAACCTTCTTAATGATATCTTCCCGCTCAAGTGAAAAATCCGATACCAACTCCTCGCTAATGTCTATACCATCATCCCAAACTTGTTCATCCTTTCCTGCCTTGATAATAATGGCATCCCGTTTATATCCGGTAGAGTCCATCATTTTATCAATCTTAGCAACCGTTCCGGCAATAGTGGCGTGGATATTTGCAGATACAAATCCACTGCTTGTCGCAATCACCTGTCCTATCTTCACTTTTTCCCTTTGCTCCACAACAGGTTTTGCCGGAGCGCCAATGTGCTGTGATATAGGGATGGAAACTTGCTTTGGGATTTCCAATTTCTCAATGGGTTTATCCGCAGTAAATTTATGTTCTGCCGGATGAACACCTCCCAATGGAAATGTCTTTATATTATTTAGTGTTAAACTCATCAACTATTCGATTTTTCTTCTGAGTTTCCTTCTTTTGATTTAGTATCATTGGCCTTTTTAGCCATCTCTATAACATCGACGCCGGCTTCCTTTTCAGGTGCACCTGTATCTGCTGCTTCAGGAGCGGTAGTTTTTTCTGGCCGTTCCCTTTTTACTCTTTCCTTCTTTTCAGGTTTTTCTTTGGGTTCTTTTCTTGGAGGAAAGTTTATTTCATGGATGGAATTTGATTTGCAAACCGGAGCGCACTTTCTGCAATTTTTGCATTTATCACCATCAATATATGCCAGGTAATTTACTATGGTGATGGCATCGTATTTACATTCGGCTTCACATTTGCTGCAACCGGTACAGGCCACTTCGCAGGCTTTTTTTGCTGCGCCACCTTTGTCCGTATTGATGCAGGATACAAAGGTTCGCCGATCTCTTCTGCCTTTTGGCCTCAACTCCATGATGTCTCTTGGGCAAGCCGTCACGCAGGCATTACAAGCGGTACATTTGTCCTGGATTACAACCGGGAGCCCGGTCTCCTCATCCATATACATGGCCTCAAAATCACAGGCATCAACGCATTCGCCAAATCCCAGGCAACCATTTTGACATCCGGTGTCACCACCATATAAGCCGTGAGCTACCGTGCAGTTTGGAGTGCCATCATAAACATTTACTTTCTTTCGATATTCAAATGACCCTGAACAGCGCACTACTGCTACGTAAGGATCGCGCTCTTCCACCTCCATGCCTAACAGATCTGCAACACTTTGCATGGTATCATTTCCCCCAACCGGACAATGAAGATCTGACAGGTCATCGGCTTTTACACAAGCCTCAGCAAAGGCGCGACACCCTGGGAGTCCACAACCGCCACAATTTGAACTTGGCAAAGCCTCTTCAACTTCGTCTATTTTTGGATCTTCGTATACTTTGAACTTACTGGCAATAAAATACAGAATTGCTGCTGCCAGGAAACCTAGAATGGTAATTGATCCGATTGTAAAAAGAACCGTCTGACTCATAACTTATTTTAATCTTTTAGAATTCTAAAAGTAAATGTGCTTTTTAATTTTTTTCTGAAGAGGGTGAGAAACATATAATAAACACCTACTGAAATCAAAGACGCCAACCCTGATGTAACTTCATCTTTTGTGATTGACCAGAAAACCAATAAAACCAACATTAATAGAAAAAAAGGAGCGACATAACCAAGGAATAAGGCCAATGGGCCTAAAGACTTTTCAAATGCTACTTTCACATTTTCTCCTTTGGTAAATTTTCCCCCTGAATTAATGACGTCAATTACTTTGTTATCAATATCAGAAACTGAACAGGTTGATTTGGTATGACAAGATGAACATGCTGAGACGTTGAGCAAACTTACTTTAATATTCTTCTGAGTAATTTCTTTGATTACCCCTAAATGCTCTATCGAATTACTTAATGTCTCCGTACTCATTGCCCTCTACCAAAAATCCGCCTGCAAATGTAGACAGACTGTTTATTTAAAAAATTGACAATTGTCACTTTTTTGAAAAATAAATAAATTATATCCCCTAAAAATCAGGGAATTACAAAAAAGGTAATATTTAATATTTAAAAACACAAAAGCTGTTTGTCTTTGATACAGGACAAACAGCTCCACGTTTTATTTTGTATTAAAGGCCTAATTCGCCTTTAATTTGTGCTACCCAAGCAGCTATACGATCGTCAGTTTTATCTGATTCGTTATCTTCATCAATTACCAGCCCGAGGAATTTTCCATCTACGACACCTTTTGACTCATCAAATTCATAATCCTCTGTTGGCCAAGCACCAAAAAATTCAGCACCTGAATCAGCAATTTTCTCATGGATCATACCAATCGCATCAACGAATGTATCAGGATAACCATCTGCATCGCCCAAGCCTATGTAACTTACTTTTTTACCAGAGAAATCAGCATCATCGAGGACATCGATAAATGTTTCCCAATCTTCCTGTAGCTCACCTATTTCCCAGGTAGAGGCACCAAATATAATGGTATCATATTCAGCCAAATCATCTGCAGAGGCAGAATCTACATTATGTACGTCAGCATCACCTAATGCCGCTTTTACCTTATCGGCTACATCTTCAGTATTTCCTTCTGTAGAGCCGTAAAATATTCCAATTTTTCCCATTGTTTTTTAAAATTTATAACAATCAATTTTTAAAGATTAGCGCAAATATATGTTTTTTCATATAAAATCGAAGCAAGATAGTGGCAAATATTTTCATGGAATGTGATTGCAGGTACAGAACTCCATATTGCCTGAATGACTTACCTTTTGAGCAACTCTCTTGCGTTTTCCAGTGCCGCACTTGAGGCGTGGTCCCCACCTATCATTTTAGCAATTTCTTGTTCACGCTCCTGAGGGTGCAATTTTTTGATGTTCGAGATTGATCTCCCATTATTATTTTCTTTATACACAAAATAGTGCTCATGCCCTGCTGCGGCGATTTGTGGTAGATGGGTAATCACGACCACCTGATGCCGGGATGCCATTTTCTTCATCATCGTCACCATGTTCATGGCAATTTCACCAGAAACCCCGGTGTCTATTTCATCAAATATTATTGTTGGCAAGGAGGTTTTCCCTGCCAGCATGTATTTGATGGAAAACATCAATCTGGAAAATTCCCCTCCTGAGGCTACATTTTTTAATTCAGCAGGGGGAATTCCTGCATTTGCACTAAACAGTAAAGTGATTTTGTCCATGCCATTTTCTGTCGGGGCAATCAGGTCATGACCAATATCAATAGTTGCAAATGGCATCGCCAATTCCTTCAATAAGGATTCAAGCTCTTTTTTGAAATTTTCAAGAATGGCACCTCTCGATGAGGTCAACAGCTTTCCAACAGCTTTTAGTTCATCATCAAGTTGATCTAGCTTTTCTTTGGCGACTGACAATTCATCGTCCATATTCAATACTTTATCTACTTTAATGCGCAATTTTTCGCGAATCTCAAGGAGTTCAGCTTCGGTGTTTATGTGGTGCTTTTGCAATAATTGAAAAAGTAATCCCAAGCGCTCCTGAACTTCCTCTTGCCTGTTTTTATCAAACTCTACTTTGTTACTTTCGTTTTCAATTTCTTTAGCAATGTCCGACAATTCATACAAACAGCTTTCGAGTCTGGATTTTAAAGGGTCAAAATGATCGGCAATGGCACTGATTTGGCCCATATTTTTGAGCACCTGCTGTAATCCTGAGCTGGTGGAAAATTCTGAGTTTTCCATGATTTCCTGGCACTCAAATAGTTTGCTCTTTATCTCTTCAGCATGCTCAATAATTTGAAGTTCTTCTTCCAGGGCTTCTTGCTCTCCTTCAACTAAAGATGCCTTATCCAGCTCTTCGAGCAAAAAATGATTGTAATCCGACTCTTTATTTAATTCTTCGGCCTGTTCTTTAAGACTAAGGTATTCGGATTCATGTTTTTTAAAGGCTTTATAGCTAATTCTATAATTGTCAAACAAATCCCCATTTTGAGCAAAGCCGTCAAACATTCTCAACTGATAGCTTGCTTCACCCAGCAAATAGGTATCTCTTTGCGAATGAATATCTACCAAAAAACCAGTGATGGATTTCATTACGCCAAGTATCACCGGAGTGTCATTGATAAAGGCCCGTGATTTTCCTGTGGAGCTGATCTCTCTTCTGATTATGGTTTCGTCCTGATAGTCGAGCTCCAGGCTTTCAAAATGTTCTTGCAGGTGTTGTGTTGAAATGTCAAACGTCCCCTCGATAACACATTTTTTTTCTTCTTCAAACAGAACTTTGGTATCGGCCCTGTTGCCGAGCAATAGTCCTAATGCGCCAAGTATAATTGATTTTCCTGCACCGGTTTCCCCTGTTACCGTATTGAAATGTGGCGAGGGGTTCATTTTCAGATGCTGGATTAAGGCATAGTTTTTTATGAGCAGGCTTTTAATCATAATATTAGATTTCCGGAATTCGTATTGTATCAGGTATAAAAGTAAAAGGAAGAATTAATTTCCAATAATGCTTTTATATTTTTCTGTGTTGCTCGGGTCAATATCCAGAAGGATGTTGTATGCCTCTCTTTTAGTAGCAGGATTTCCCTTTTCAAAGATCTTCCCCAATTCACTTTTTTTGGCATCGAAAAAAGTGATTTTGAGAATGCTGTTGGGAATACTTTTATCTGCTGTCTGAATGTCTTTGAGTACATTTACGATCAATTTTCTGGATTCGTCCTGTTTCGTGTCAAATTGATCCATTGCCAACCTATGATAGGTATAAAACCCTTTTCGGATTGGTCTTAAATCCTGATTCGTAAGGTTTTCACTTAGCCAATATCGGTTTCTATTGCTTTGAAATGCCTGCCAACCCCTTTGATCCGTTTGTTGGGCTAAGTTGACGATGTCCAATGCCTTTTTGAATTGTTCTTCACCTCCAAACTCTTCAAATGAATCTCGATCCAACCCTATAATGATGTAGGCATAAAATGCCAACATGGAAGTGAGGTTACTGGAGAATACATTATCTCCAAAATCAAGGGGGGTGGATTCGATGTATTCAAATTGCCAGTCCCGGTCGGCAAAATTGAGCAGGAGTGAAGCATAACTGGTATTATAAACCGGCCGTGAAGATTGGATTTGGACCGTAGCATTATAAAAGCCTATGGCCGGCATACTTTCAATGGTAACGGCAAAATTGCAATTGATTCGCTCATTTGGCATATAATCATCATTACTCCATTTTCTGTCGTTCATAAACCGCGCAAATTCGATCTCCATTTCCCGGAATACCTGCCGGTCAGAGGTTTGTGCGCGCTCGTCATTGACAGCTACCTTGCAATTGAGCTCCTGGCCAGTTAATTGTTGAAAAGAAATAAATACGAGGAGGATTCCACCAATAAACCTAAACATGGATTCGGTCAATTATTTCATGTACAATATCTTTGGCGACTTCTTTTTTGGATTTTAAATCAAAATTCTTTCGGGCACCTATGTGATCGATTATGGTCACTTTGTTGGTGTCATGACCAAATCCGGCTCCTTCATCTTTCAATGAATTCAACACGATCAGGTCAAAATTTTTCTTTTCTATTTTATCCATGGCATTGGCAATCCCATTTTCAGTTTCCAGGGCAAAGCCAACAATAAATTGTCCTGATTTTTTTTCTTTGCCCAGTGCAGCAGCAATGTCCACGGTCTTTGTCAATTCTAGCGTCATGGAATCATCCTGTTTTTTGATTTTTTCGGCTGCTTTTGTAATGGGTTTATAATCCGCAACAGCAGCGGCCAGCACGAGGATATCAGCATCGGCAGAAGCACTTTTGCTCGCTTCATACATTTCGTCGGCGGTGTTTACAGCATGTTTGCTTATGTTTTGATGATGCGTATCAAGTTGCGAGGGTCCACTAACCAGCTTTACTTTCGCACCTCTTTCTGCTAGTTCTTCCGCAATGGCATAGCCCATTTTTCCGCTGGAGTGATTTCCAATGAATCGAACAGGGTCGATGGCCTCGTGTGTCGGTCCGGCAGTAACCAGGGCGTTTTTGCCTTTCAAGGCCAAATTTGTCTCAAAATATGCACCGATGATGTCCACGATTTTTTCGGGTTCGGCCATCCTTCCTTCGCCAACCAGCCCACTGGCCAGCTCTCCATGATCGGCATCGATGATTTTATTCCCAAAATTTATAAGAGTGGAAATGTTGGAGGTAGTGGATTTGTGATGGTACATGTCAAGATCCATTGCCGGGGCAATAAACACCGGACACCTTGCCGAAAGGTAAACGGCAGCTAATAAATCTTCACAAATACCATTGGCAAATTTCGCTATACTATTGGCTGTGGCGGGGGCAATAACATACAAATCGGCCCAGAGTCCCAAATCCACATGGCTTGTCCATTCGCCTGATTTGGTATCAAAAAAATCCTGGTTCACCAGGTTTTTGGAAAGGGTAGAGAGGGTGAGCGGACTGATGAATTCGGTAGCAGCAGACGTCATTATCACCTTAACGGTGGCACCTTCTTTTACCAATGATCTAATAAGTATAGCAGATTTGTAGGCTGCTATACTCCCGGTGACTCCGACTAAAATATTTTTTCCGCGGAGCATAGTGTATTAATAGATACTCTTGATGTCTTCTTGTTCAGGATACCTGTGATTCAACTCTGCACTATTGAATTCTTCAATTGCAACGATCGTTGATTTAGGCATTCTTTCGTAATATCTGGAAATTTCTATTTGTTCTCTATTTTCAAATATCTCTTCAAGATTATCTACGGTAGTGGCAAATTCTGCAAGCTTTGAGTTTAATTCCTCTTTTACAACAGCCGAAATTTGTCGTGCTCTTTTTGAAATAATAGAAACTGACTCGTAAACGTTTTTGGTATCTTGTGCGAGTCTATTCAAATCTCTGGTAATGATCGATGGTTCTAAAGCCATAATATTTTTTATAAAGTATCTTCTGTTAATTTTTCAATTTGATTTATACTATTGGAATAATAGTCTTGAATATCCTTAAGAAATTTACTCTCAGGGTAATTATCTATAAACTCCTCGTAGTGCTCAATACAATCATAATAACGCTCTTTTTGTTTTGAAGGGATGCTTTTTTTGGCGTAATCAAATGAGGATTGAACCAGCAGATAAGAAGCATCTTCTGCCAAAAATGCATCAGGGTAATCTTGTTTGAAGTTGTCCAGGGCTATCATAGCCGAACTTAATCTTCCTAGTGTAACATATAATTTGGCATTTTCATAAGCCTTTTTTTCAAGTTTGAGGCGAAGTTCTGCCTGAATATTAACTGCTTCTTTGCGGTACGCACTGGCAGGGTATCTGTTCAGAAAGGTTTGAATTGCCGTGATTGCTTCTATGGTACTGGATTGTTCAAGATTGTAAATCGGTGATTGTTTATATAATGAATACCCGTACATATAATATGCCTCTTCTGCATAATCACTTCTGTTATAGGTATCATGAAAATTCTTGAAATAGTGCGATCCGAGCAAATATTGTTTCTGATAGTAATGCGCATAGGCATAATAGTATTGCACCAACTCTGCCTCGGCGCTACCTCGTATGTAGGGCATTATCTGATCGAAAAGTATCACAGACCGGTAGTAATCTTTTCTTTCATAATACTCTAGCGCTGCATCGTATTTTAGCTTCCAATCATCACTTTTTTGGATTTTTCGAAATTCGGAGCATCCAACATAAAGTACTAAGAGTGAAAGAATTAACGTATTTTTGGCGACTTTTTTAATCATGAGCCTGCAAATATAAACGTGTAACGTTTAATAAACAATATTATTTGCTATAGAGAAAATGAATTATAGATATTGAAATGATTATAATTATTGCTGTTGTAGGGTGTCAACAGGTTTTTTTAGTTGATCCTTAATTCCTTCAATATCTATTTTTTCTTCCATCATTTTATCCAGCCTTGTTTTTTCCTCCTCTTCATCTCTAAGTATCGATTCACCCAATTTTCTTATACGTTCGACTTCCGATGGATCTTGCAGGATTCCTCTTTTTGATGGGCGTTCATCAATTCTCCAGACAAATCCATCGAGCTGTTTAGCCTCTTCTTTCAATTCGTGCGGGGGCACAAAATCACCATCTGGCTTGGTATAGAAGCGAATATCGTTTACTTGATTGTCTTTAAATACGATTTTCATATTGGAGCACACGATTTTGTTCATGCCCATCAGTTTGTTTGTATTGTGTTCATCCCCAATAAAATAGATGCTTTCACCATTGCCTGTAACTTCTACATTTTTTAAGGTTTTGCCGCTAAAAAAAGCGGTCATTTGCCGCCCTTTTATTTGGTTGAAATTCTTGGTCGAATCTTCTGAGATAATAAACGAATTTACTGAAGTATTCATTCGGTTGATGGTTCCGTTTTCTACTATGATACGGATGGTGTCAGCAGTTATTTGGCTGCCTTCGTTCCAAAGGACCGGATCATTAAAAAATGCCATGGACGAATCAGCGAGATAATAGACCAACGAATCTGATTTTCCCTGGAGATCGCTTTTATATAAGGAAACATTGTTGTAAGCCAGCAATCTTTTATCCGCAGCAATTTTACTATTTATGGAAACGAGCGTGTCAGCTCTTAAATATAGGGTATCGTTACTTAAGGCTCTTTTTAACAGCGGATCACCAAAAACCTTGGCCAACCCTAGTTCATCCCAGAAATGTGCACGATCACCGGTTATTATGACATCATCCTCTTTGGCCAGGAGATACACATTCCCTTTTGCAGAATACGATCCTAGCTTGTCATTAAAATATAATTCATCACCTTTGAGGTGATACTTATCTGTATCTACCTCGCCAGACCGGAACGTATAAGTTTTGTTGCCTGTATCAAATTCACACCCTTTTTCAGAGTAAAGTACTTCACCTTTTTTGGTGTTAATGGTGGTGGGGCTGTTGGTCCTGGCTTTTTTGGTGATGATATTATAAATAAGATCATTTGATTTCAATGAATAATCCGGGCTTATCATGCTTACGGAATCAGTAAAAATCATCATTTTTCCTTCGGTGTCGTAATTTCCGTTTATACTTTCCAGCGTATTTACACCGTCAATTATTTTTCCTCCTTTAGAATATACTGCCGACTTATTGATCATGTCATAGTCAAGATTGTCCGTATAAAGCGTTAGCGAATCATCTACATACACAACATTTCCTCTCAATTGGGCAATTTTTCCGTTGCCATCATAGTAAAGGGTATTGGATGTGATGGTAACGGTGTCTTCCAGATCCTCAATTCTTACGTGACCAAAAGCCTCCATACTATTTGTTTGGTTGTAGGCAAAAGCTGAATCACAATAAATGATGGTATTTTCCTGAGTAAATTTTACATTCCCAACGAGCTTTTTAAAGTCTTCCCCGTCCCTCTTTCCACCCTCCAGGGATTGAGCTTCGTACTCAAGATTATTTAGATTTTGTGCAAAGGAAGGTAAAAAAGCAATGCCTAGAAGAAATAAAAAAACAAATGTTACCTTTATCGTGCGTTTCAATTCAATCATTTTTCAATGCAAAGTTAAGGAAATTTAAAATTATGCTTGATCAACTATTGAATTATATTTCTTCACAAAAATTGTTCCAGTCTGAACAGAAAGCACTTCTGGCTGTAAGTGGGGGCATCGACTCAATGGCAATGGTACATCTTTTTGATCAGGCAAATTTTAATTTCGCCATAGCGCATTGCAATTTTCAATTGAGGGGCAGTGAATCTGACGGTGATCAATTATTGGTAGAAAAGGAAGCACATCGATGCTCTGTACCCTTTTATACAACGTCATTTAAGACTAAAGCATATGCGAAGGAACATAGAGTCTCTATACAGATGGCTGCTCGTGACTTGCGCAGAGCCTGGTTTGAGGAGCTGAGGACTCGTGAAGGATATGATGTGATCGCCACGGCGCATCATTTGAATGATTCGCTGGAAACGATACTTTTTAATATAGCTAAAGGCACCGGTATTTCTGGCCTGAAAGGCATTTTACCAAGAAAGGAAAATTATATCCGACCATTGATGTTTGCCTCAAGAGAGATGATCTTCGACCATGTGAAAGCCAATAATATTGCGTGGAGGGAGGACAGGTCAAACAGCTCCATCAAATATCACCGCAACCTAATCAGGCATAAGGTATTGCCGGAGCTTAAAAAAATAAATCCAAACCTGGAAGAAACATTTTTTCAATCCCTACAAAAAATCACTGCCTCGGAGCGGATATACAGAAAGGTCATAAATAACTATAAAAAAACGTTACTTGAAAAAACGATTGATGGTTTTAAAATCGATAAGCGCAAATTAAAACAGATTGAGGAGCTCAATATAATTCTATT